>JAEELK010000147.1 GCA_016282655.1 Bacillota bacterium
ACGGTCTTGACGCCCTGCACCAGATGCCCCAGCATCTGCCCTTCCAGCGAATAGGAATCCGCCATGCCGAGCTCGTTCGCCTCGATCTCCTCGGTCTTTTCCATGTCGTGCAGGATGACGCCCGCCACGACCCAGTCCTTGCGCAGGTCGGCATAGACCGCGCAGGCGGAGAGCCCCAGTTCGAGCATGCGCTTGGTATGATAGAGCAGCCCCGCGCGCTCCGCGTGATGGCAGCGCGAGGCGGCCGGGTAGTAGAGCAGCTTCTCCTCTTTCTCTTCCAGCATCCGCAGGCAGAGCGCTCTGAGGTCCGCGTCCGCGATGGCCTCCGCCTGCCGCCGCAGATACGCGAGCATCTCCTCCGGCGGCTCCGGCGCCGTCTTGACGTAGTCCGAAAGCTCCAGCTTGTCTTCCTTCACGGCGCGCCGCACGCGGAAGATCTTCAGCTGCCGCCCGCCGTTCCACTCGACCACCTGGGCCCGCACCTTGGCAAGGCTGCCCGGCCTCAGCTCCTTCAGGCCCTCCATCTCGCTCTCCACGACGTCCCATTTCTTGCCGCTGATCTCGCCGCTGCGGTCGCTCAGCAGCAGGTCCAGGAACATCTTGCCGTTGGAGCCGGTCCGCACCGCGGCGTTTTTTACAAGAAAGAAGCCCTCGCCTTCGTCTCCGGGCCGCAGCGCTTCCACCAAATTCAGTTTGTCCATAGGATCCTCCGTCCGGTCTCCTGTCATGCTGTACGGACCGCGCGCCGCCGCGCCCGTCCGCCCGTTCCGATATCGGTTTTATTATATAGGAGGCGCCGTCCCGCGTCAACGCAATTTCCATTATTTTCCTGTTTTCGGGACGCATTTCTCGCTATTCACCACAGGCGCTTTGTGCTAAAATAAATGGGTATGATAAGTCCACGGAACGTGGCGGGAGGAAGAGATGCAGATCGGCTTCGATGCAGAAAAATACCTGGAAGAGCAGTCTCGTTTTATTCTGGAACGCATCAACAAGGGCGGCAGCCAGCGGCTCTATCTGGAGTTCGGCGGCAAGCTGGTCCAGGACAAGCACGCCGCGCGCGTGCTGCCCGGTTTTGACGAAAACGCCAAGATCAAGCTGCTGCAGCGCATGAAGGACAAGGCGGAGATCATCATCTGCATCTACGCCGGCGACATCGTCGCCAGCAAGACCCGCCAGGACTTCGGCATCACCTACGACCTGGAGGTCATGCGCCTCATCGACACCTTCCGCAAATACGATCTCAGCATCAACAGCGTGGTGGTCACGCGCTACGAGGACCAGCCCTCCGTCAACATCTTCCTGAACAAGCTGGAACGCCGCGGCATCCGCACCTACAAGCACATCCCCACCATGGGCTATCCCATGGACGTCGATACCATCGTCTCCGACGCCGGCTACGGCGCAAATCCGTACATCGAGGTCACGAAGCCTCTCGTCGTGGTGAACGCCCCGGGCCCCGGCAGCGGCAAGCTCGCCACCTGCCTTTCCCAGCTCTATCACGAGAGCCGTCAGGGACGCCAGGCCCGCTACGCCAAGTTCGAGACCTTCCCCATCTGGAGCCTCCCCCTCTCCCATCCGGTCAACGTCGCCTACGAGGCGGCCACCATCGACCTGAACGACGTCAACGTCATCGACTCCTACCACCTGGACGCCTACGGCGTCATGGCCGTCAATTATAACCGCGACATGGAGGCTTTCCCGCTGGTCAAGCGCATCATCGAGCGCATCACCGGCGAGGAGGCCGAGTACCGCTCTCCCACCGACATGGGCGTCAACCGCGCCGGCTTCGCCATCACGGACGACGCCGTCTGCCGCAGAGCCGCCGAAGCGGAGATCATCCGCCGCCATCTCATCGCCCAGTGCCAGTACAAGAAGGGCATGCTGAGCGACACCTGCCTGGAGCGTTCCAAGCGCCTCATGGACCGCCTGGACCTGAAGGTGGAAGACCGCGCCGTGGTCCCCGCCGCCCGCGATTACGCGGAGTACAAGCGCGACCTCGATCCGCGCTACGAGAACGTCATCGCCATGGCGCTGCAGCTGCCGGACGGCCGCATGATCACTGGGCGCTCCTCGCGCCGCATGGTCGCCGCCGCCGCGCTGGTGCTGAACGCGGCCAAGACCCTGGCGCAGATCCCGGACGAGATCCACCTCATCTCCCCGGCCATCTTCGAGACCCTGCAGCATCTGAAAACGGACATCCTGGGCAAGGAGAAGGGCTCGCTCAACTGCGAGGAAGTCCTCTCCGCCCTGACCATTTCCGCTGCCACCAACCCTGCCGCCGAATCCGCGGTCAAACAGCTGGCGAAGCTGAAGGGCTGCCCGGCCCACTGCACGGCCATCCTGAGCAGCAGCGACCAGCAGACGCTCCGCGACCTCGGCATCGACGCCACCTCCGATCCCGAGTTCGGCAGCAATAACCTCTACCTCTAGCAAGGCGCACGGCCCCCGCGGCGGGGCAGCGGCGCGTTCGAGAAAGGACGGGACCCCATGAGCCACATTCCGAGCCCCGCGGAAGCCAGAGAGCTTCTGGCCCGCTACAACGAAGACGCCTTCCACCTGCGGCACGGAGAGATCGTCTCCGGCGTGCTCCGCTATTACGCGGCCGAATATGCCCCGGGGGAAGAAGACTACTGGGCTAGCGTCGGCATGCTCCACGACATCGATTTCGAGCGCTGGCCGGAGGAGCACTGCGTCAAGGGCCTCTCTCTGCTGGAGGAGCTGGACGTCGACCCGCAGCTCGCCCGCTCCGCCATGAGCCACGGCTGGGGCTGCACCGGCGTCGAGATCGAGCCGCAGAGCTTCATGGAAAAGACGCTCTACGCCGTGGACGAGCTCACGGGCCTTATCGGCGCCGTGGCCATCATGCGCCCCTCCAAAAGCGTGGACGACCTGGAGCTGAAATCCGTCAAGAAAAAGTATAAGACGCCGAGCTTCGCCGCCGGCTGCTCCCGCGACGTCATCGCGAAGGGCGCGGAGATGATGGGCTGGGAGCTGGACGATCTCATCTCCAAGACCATCCTCGCCATGCGGAGCATGAACCCGGAGGCAGGCCTCTAGGCACGGAAAAGAGAAATAGAAAGCGCTGTTTCCCTTGGGAAACAGCGCTTTTTGTCTTGCGTTCGCCGGCCGCCCGCGGCGCGAGGTCCGCTTAGGCTTCCGCGTCTTCCGGCGCCGGAGCGTCCTGGCAGTTTTCTTCTCCGGGAAGCGGCTGCCCGTCCGGCAGCTCCTCCACCGCGCCGAAGCGGCAGACCCGGAAGCAGCGGCCGCAGTGCAGGCATTTTTCCTGACGGATCTGCTGCCGCACTCCGATGGCGCCGTGGATGGCGTGGCGCGGGCAGCGCTTCGCGCACATGCCGCAGCCCCTGCAATGTTCGTTGATGAAATACTTCATGGCGATCCGCCTCTTTTCCGTTTGTTTAATGACCGCCGCCGGCCATCATCTTCAGCGCGTGGTCCAGGGTGTCCAGAACCGCCTCCAGGTTCTCCCGCGCGGCCCGCTCGGAGCCGGGCAGGTTCAGGATGAGCGTTTTGCCGCGCTGTCCCGCCGCCGCCCGCGAAAGCATGGCCCTGGGCGTCTTCTGCAGGCTGGCGAAGAGCATGGCCTGGGGGATCGCCGGGATCTCCCGCTCGATCACCGCCCGCGTTGCCTCCGGCGTCACGTCGCGCGGAGAGAGCCCCGTGCCGCCACTGCTGACCACAAGGTCGCAGCCCAGTTCGTCCGCGCAGCGGCGGAAGGCCGCGGCGATCTCTTCCGCTTCGTCCGGCACGACGCACGCGTGCGCGATCTCAAAGCCCGCGCCGCGCAGCATTTCGCAGACGGCCGGTCCGCTCTTGTCCTCCTGCTCGCCGCGGCTGCAGCGATCGCTGACGGTGATGACAGCTGCCTTGTAAGTCATGTCCTTCTCCTTTGTCCCGTGCGCCGCTCTGCCGCGCTATTTCGCTATTTATAGATCTTCCGCAGCCGCAGGCCGAAGCCGCAGATCACCTCGTAGTTGATGGTGCCGGTCTTCGCCGCGATCTCCTCCGGCGTGATGCGCTTGTCGCCGTCGCGCCCCATGAGGATGGCCGTGTCTCCGGCCTTTACGCCCGGGATGTCCGTCAGGTCCACCATGCACTGGTCCATGCAGATGTTGCCGATGATCGGCGCGTACTGTCCGCGCACGATGGCCCGCGCCTTGCCGCTGAGGGCTCTGGGATAGCCGTCCGCGTAGCCGAGCGGCAGGGTGCCGATGAGGCTCTCCCGCTCCGTCACGAAGCGCCTGCCGTAGCTGACGGCAGTGCCCGCCGGGACGGTCTTGATCTGCACGATCTCCGCCTTCACGCTCATGACGGGCTGCAGGTCCAGAATGGAAGCGTCCACCTCGTCCGAGGGATAGTAGCCGTAGAGGATGATGCCGGGGCGCACGGCGTCGTACCAGGCGTCCGGCAGCTCCATGATGGCGGCGCTGTTCGAGAGCATCTTCTTCAGCAGCGGGATGCCGGCCGCTTCGAGCGCCGCCGCGAAGTTCCGGAAGGTCTCGATCTGGCGGTAAGAATAGGCCTTGTCCGCCTCATCCGCCGAGGCGAAATGGGAAAAGAGCCCGACCACCCGCAGATTGTCCATGGCGGCGACCCGCTTTGCCGCGGCAAGACCCGCCTCGTCCGGCAGGAAGCCGATGCGGCCCATGCCGGAGTCCAGCGCCAGATAGACCGGCAGGACCTCGCCGGCCTCGACCGCCGCGCGGCTGTAATCCGCCGCGTTTTCCACGGAGGTGACCACCGGCGTGATGTCGTACTCCAGCAGCACGTGCGCGTAGCGCCCAGGGGTGATGCCCATCATGAGGATGGGGCAGCGGAAGCCCGCCTCGCGCAGTTCTTTCGCCTCTTCCAGCGTCGCGATGGCCAGCGCGGAAGCGCCTTCGCGCAAAAGCACCCGGGCGGCGGCCAGGCTGCCGTGCCCATAGGCGTCCGCCTTCACCACCGCCACGATCTCCTTGTCGCCCAGATGGCGGCGGATCTCGCGGATGTTGTGGGTGAGGGCCTCCAGATCGATCTCCACCCAGGACGGGCGTAAAATGTCCTTTGCCATGCCTTATTTCCTCGTGATGGGACGGGTGATCTCCTCCAGCCAGGCGGCCTCTTCCGCGCTGAGGCGGGGCGCCAGGGCTTCAAAGACCGCTTTGTGATAACGGTTCAGATGCGCGAGCTCGCCCGGCTCCAGCATCTCCGGCAGGAGCATCTCCGGATCGATCGGCGCGAGCGTGATGCTCTCCAGGCCCAGGAACTGTCCGTATTCCGTGCTCCCGCGCTCCACGCAGAGCAGCTCGTTCTCCAGGCGGATGCCGTGGCTGTGGGCCACGTAGTAGCCGGGCTCGTCCGTGGTGACCATGCCGGGCTGGAAGACCCAGTCGTAGTCCGCGTCCAGCGGATGCTTCTGCGTGCGGAAGCTGTTCGGCCCCTCGTGCACGCTGAGCAGATAGCCCACGCCGTGGCCGGTGCCGTGGCGGTAGTTGAGGCCCTCCTGCCAGAGCGGCAGCCGGGCCAGCACGTCAAGATGTTTTCCGCTGACGCCCTTTGGGAACTGAATGTCCATGAGCGCCAGCATGCCGCGCAGCACGCGGGTGAAATCCGCCTTCCAGGCTTCCGGCACCGGGCCGAGCGCCACGGTGCGGGTCAGATCCGTGCTGCCCTCCAGATAATCGCCGCCGGAGTCTATGAGCAACAGGCCTTCCGGCGCCAGCCGTTTGTCGCTGCCCCGCTTCGGGGCGTAATGGTTGATGGCGGCGTTTTCGGCGTAGCCCACGATGGTCTCGAAGCTCACGCCCACGAAGCCGTCCATCTCCGCCCGGCAGCGGTCGATGTATTCCGCCGCGTCGCTTTCCGTGATGGCGGAGAGATCCGCCTTCTTTTTCAGCCAGTAGAGGAAGCGGACGTAGGCCGCGCCGTCCTTGATATGCGCTTCCCGCAGGTTTTCGACCTCCACCGGATTCTTGAGGGCGCGCCGGAGCGTGCAGGGGTTGGGGCGGTCGATAATCTGCTTGCCCGCCAGAGAGTGTTCCATGGCCAGGTTGACGCCGGCCCGCGAGAGCAGCACCGGACAGGCAGGATCCAGTTCCTGCAGATAGCGGTAGATCTCACCGTAGGGCCGGAAGACGACGCCATAGCCGGCGAGCGCTGCCCGGACTTCGTCGTTCAGCACCGCTTCGTTCAGGAAGAGCAGCACGCGCTCTGCCTCCACCACAGCAAAGGCCAGCACCACGTTGCAGTGCGCGATGTCGTTGCCGCGAAGGTTCAGGAGCCAGGCGATGTCCTCCAACGTGGAGATGACGTGGCAGAAGGCGCCCGCCGCCTTCATATCGGCGCGCAGCTCCGCGAGCTTCTCCGCGGCGCCGCGGCCGGCGTAGCGCTCGTCCAGCAGCCAGGCGGGCTCGGCGGAGAGCGCCGGCCGCTCCGGCCAGAGGCCGCTAAGCGGGTCCTCTTCCCAGTCGAGGCGGCCGCCCCGCGCGCGCAGGGCATCTTCCAGCCTGCGGCCGTCCGAAACGCTGAGGAGCCGTCCGTCCACGGCCAGGACCGCGGCCGCGGGCAGCTCCCGCTCCACGTATTCCGGCAGCGTCGGCACGCCTTCTTCATTCATGCGGAAGAGCTCTATGCCGGTGTCCTCCAGCTCGGCCTCCGCCGGCAGAAAGAAACGTCCGTCCGTCCAAAGGCCGGCCCGCTCCCGTTCCACGAGCAGCTGCCCGGCGTCTCCGGTGAAGCCGCTGAGATATCTCAGTTCCTGAAAATAGGCTCCGATGTACTCGGAGCCGTGAAAATCGGAGCAGACGAAGAGGCAGGCGTCCCAGCCCTTCTCCGCCATCTTGTTCCGCAGCGCCGCGAGGCGCTCTCTGACGATCTGTTTTTCTTCGCGCATCTTTCTATTCTTTCTTGCAGCAGCAGCCTTTCTCCTCCTCCGGCTGCTCCGGATAGAGTTTTTTCTTGTAGTAGGAATGGCTCACGTGGAGCGCGGCGATGGGATTGTGCCCGGTGACGCGGTCCTTGGCGACCAGCGTGGTGACGGGGGCTTCGGAATACTTGTAGAAAAGGCTGTCGTGACCGACGCAGAGGCCCATCACGATGTTCAGCTGAGTGTGGAATTTGGCCAGCACCTTGGCCTGCAGGATGGGGTTGCAGGTATGGCTCCCCGTCCCTTCGTGCTTCGGGTCCAGGCCCAGGTCCGTCTTTTTGACGCAGCCGGTCTTGCAGCCCGCGCCGAAGACCTCGAAGCCGTTGGCGCGCAGGATGCGGGCCAGCAGGCGGCTCTCCTGCAGCAGGCCCACGCAGGTGGCGATGCCGAGCCGGGTGGCGCCGATCTTCTTCGCGAATTCCATGATCTCCTGCAGGCGGGTGTACTGGCAGTAGTGCTCCAGCTCCACTTCGGCCGCCGCAGTCATGATCCGCAGGTTCTCTTCATCGTTCCGATAGAGATCGATCACCTGACGGATCTCCTCTTCGCTCAGATCCTTCGTGACGCAGAAGTCCGGAAAGGGCTTCCCGCTTCCGTCGCAGGCGACGGCGCCGCAGTCGATGCAGCTCATCTTCAGTTTTTCTTCCATGCTGTCCTCCTGTGCTTGTCCGATCAGATCGGCAGGATCAACGGTAGTCCGGCGGCAGCTGGATGCCCCAGGCGGCCTCCAGCTTCGAGCGGTCCGCCTTGCGGCGGGCCTTCTCTTCATACATCATGGCGTCCGCCTCTTCCACGACGCTCGCCACGCTGGTCTTGCCCGGCTCAAAGAGCGCGTGGCCGAAGGAGAGATAAGGCAGGCAGGGGTCCGTCGTACGGTACTCCTCCATGCGCTCTTCCACGGCCCGGATGAGCAGCTGCGGGTCCACCGCGCCCTTCTGGATCACGGCGAATTCATCGCCGCCGACGCGGTACGCGGTCGCGTTCTGCGGGCAGGCCTCGCGGAAGGATTTCCCGACGGTCCTGAGGCATTTGTCGCCGTAGAGATGTCCGAAGGTGTCGTTGCAGAGTTTGAACGCGTCCAGATCGCAGCTGAAGATGGTCACCGTCTGTTCCAGATGGGAGAGCCGGGTGTCGTAGCTGCTGCGGTTGCGCATGCCGGTGAGGCTGTCCGTGCTCTGGATCACGTCCGTGAAAACGATATAGTAGAGCGTCAGCGAGATGGCGCTGATGAGATAATCCATGCGGACGTCTGAAACGAGGCTCTGGATCGTGAGGCCGATGGCCAGGAAGAAGACCACCAGAAGAATGATGCCGGTGCTCGTGCTGCGGTTGTCGCGCAGGAAGAGCAGCATGGCGGCGATCATGATGCCGCACATCACGATGTAGATCGCCATATAGATCACGTATAAGCTGCCGTGATGATAGATGCCGTGCGCGTCCACGAAAAAGATCATCCCGTTGAACAGGGAAACGAGCTCCGTCAGCAGATTGATCGCGGCGAGCGCGGCCAGAAGCTTTGGGATCAGCTTGCGCTCCGTGATGGCCATGGAGCCGAAGAGCGGGATGCCGGGCACCAGCACGAACTCGCAGAACTTTGCGGCGGTCTGCAGGCCGATCGCCTCCGGGCGGAAGATGCCCAGATAATAGGCCAGCCATTCGCAGAAACCGCCGAGGATCACGAAGATGCAGGCGGCAATGTAATACTGCTTCTGCTTCTGCGTGAGCACCTGATTGCGCCGCACGATGAGGCTGAGGATCAGCATGGTGGCGGCAGCGGCATATATGACTGCGGTGTAGTAATAAAACGTCGTCATAGGCTCTGTTCCGTTCTAAAATTCGTTCCGATCGTCTTCCGCTCCGAAGGGCTCGTGTCCGTCCTCTTCATACGGACCGTCTTCCTCTTCGTCGTAGTATTCATATTCGTCTTCGTCCTCCTCCGCTTCTTCGCCCGCGTCCGTTTCCTCCCTGCGGCCGAAGAGCTCCGGATCCTCCGACGCCGCGATGGACTTGATGTCCTTCGCCACGCCGATGAGGTTCGTGAAGATGATCAGGGCCAGCGGGATGACGATGAGCGCGCCGAAGATCAGCGGGTTGGAGATCAGGTGTACGAATACGCCCAGGGCATGCGAGGCAAAGATGACCCGGCCGATGAGATCGGCAGCGAAGACCGGTTCTTTGTCCGGGATCGGATTGTGGTCGCCCTTGGTGATGAAGTAGGTCTGCCCGTTCTCCTCGTGGATCTCCAGGACCCGGTGCGTGTTGATCGCACCGTCGAGCGTGGGGTCGGAGGAGTAGAAGGTGATGACGTCCTGCACGCGGATCGCGGAGGCGTCGCAGAGCTTCACCAGCACGAAGGAGTCGGTGCGGATGGCGGGCTCCATGCTGCCGGTGAGGACACGAAAGCCGGAGTAGCCAAAGACCTGAGGAGTCTGGCCCGCCGGCGTACGTACCACGCTGAACAGCGTAAGGATGGAGAGCAGGATGATCGCAACGCAGAGCACGTTGAGAACGCTGCTGAGGATCCGTTTCATCTGCGCTTATTCTTCCTTGTTATCTTCTTCCGGAGCCTGTTCCTCCGGCTTCTCGGGCGCGCGCTTGTTCTGCGCGCCGCGGCCGCTCAGGAGGTCCGCCAGATATTTGGAGAGCGTGCCTTCCTTGGCCTTCTCCTGCGCGCGGATGCGCGCGCGGGTCTCTTTTTCCAGTCTGCTGAGCGCCTTCTTCTCCGCCTTTTCCGCGGCCGCCTGCGCGCGCAGGGCGTCCTCCGCGGTCTGCTTCGACTCGCGGGAGAGCTGCTGCGCCTCGGACATCATGGCGCCGGCTTTGTTCATGGCTTCCTTGCTCTCGGCGATGCGGTCTTCCGCCTCCGTGCGGATGGACTGCGCCTCCGCCAGGATGCGCTCCGCCTCCTGCATGGCCTGCGCGGCTTCTTCCCGCGCGGCCTCCATGGCGCTGATCGCCGCGTTCTTTTCGGCTTCCATCTCGCTTCTGGCGCTCTCCGCGGCGCTGCGGGCCTGATTGTCCTCCGCGGAACGCAGTTCCGCGGCATGCTGGTTCGCCTCCGCCTGACGGCTGGCTTCCTCGGCCAGCTGCCTGGCGTTCAGAGCTTCTGCGGAAGCCTTCTCCGCGTCCGCCTGCAGCGCTTCCGCGGCCTGCTGGGCCGCCAGCGCCGCCGCCACCTTCTCCGCGGCAGCCTGCTCGGCGGCGCTGATGCGCGCCGCTGCCTGATCTTCCGCCTGCAGCGCGCGCGCCGAAGCGCTGCTCTCGGCAGCCTCCGCACGCGCTTCCGCGGCCCGGACCGCCTCGTCCGCCCGCGCGTCTGCCGCGTTCTTTGCTTCCGCGATCTTCTCGTCGCATTCGCGGACAGCCCGCTCGCTGGCCGCGACGGCCAGCTGCATGGCTTCTTCCGCCTCCGCGGCACGCTGCTCCGCGGCAAATTTCAGGGACTCGGCGGCCACCTTGGCGCCGTTCGCGTCGTCGCGTTCCGTTTCCGCGGCCTTCTGCAGGCTCTGCGCCTCCGCGATGCGCTGCGCCGCGTTGCGGCTCTCTTGCGCGATGCGCTGCGCCGCGTCGTCTATGGCCTTCTGCGCGTCTTCCCGCGCCTTCTGGCTGGCCTCCACGGCCTCGTTTTTCTGCATCTCCGCGATCTGCAGGGCCGCCTCCGCGTCCTCGCGCATCACGCGGGCCTTCTCCATCTGGCGGTTCAGATCCTCCAGCTGGTCCATGAGCTGCGCGGTGGTCTCCTGCTCCGCCGCCAGCGCCGCTTCGGCGTCCAGCTGTGCCTGGGTGACCTCCTCCAGGAAGATGCGGCGGACCTCCACGTCCTCCATGTCCTTATTCTCCACGAACTCCTCGCGGATCTTCTTGATGAACTTGGGCTTATGGAATTTGCGCTTTTCGTCGATGACGCGGTCGACGTCTCTCTTGTCCTCGCCCGTGAGCGTCTTGAAGAGAGAATACGCGGTGATCATCTGCGTATAGAGCTGGATGAGGTATTCTTCGTCGATCTCGTAGGCGCGGTCCTGCTCCACGATGGAGTAGCCCACTTCGTCGTAGCGCTCCAGGAACTGCCAGAGCGCGTAGCACTTGCGGTAGTCCGGGTCTTTCATCATCAGGTTGGTGCGCTGGATGGGGCTCCTCACCTTGGCGCAGCCCGCCATGAGGCTGCAGAAGGAGCTCGTGCGCATGGCCATCACCAGACGGCGCACGCGGTCGATGCGCATGAAGACGGACATGTTGTCCGCGTCGTTCTCCGCGAAGCTCTGCCGGTTGGTGATCTTCATCTCCACCTTGTATTCGATCTGCTCGTAGGCGTCGTCCACCCGCGTCTCGAACTGCATCACGTTGCGCGTCTCGTCTCCGGTGGACCAGAAGATGACGTCCGTGCGCTTGTCGATGAAGGTGACCAGGCGCTGGATCAGATGGTAGATGAAACGGTTCTCGTAGAGATCGTAGCTGTCTTCGTTCGTGACGTTGAGGACCTTGCTGGGCTGGATCTCGCCCGCCTCATTGGAGTTGATGAACTGCGTGTTCATCGAGAGGTGCCGCACGCTGTCTGCCGTGATCTTCTTGGCCAGCGAAACGGGCACCAGCTCCTCCGCCCGGGTCAGGGTGCGCCTGGGCTTGTCGATGATGGTGTTGATGGCGTCCAGGGAGTCCTCGACCGTGCTGAGCCAGGCCTCGTCCACCACCTTGTGCAGCACCTGGCTCTTCTGCTCGATGGTCTTGTCCGCAGCCTGGATGCTTTCGTATAAATATTGGAAATACCGGTCCTCTTCGAGGGCCGGTCCCACACTTTCCGCGTATTTCTGAAATAATTCGTAGATGGTCTCCGCCATAAACAACTCCTAGTAAAGGTTCTGGATGCGCTGCAGATATGCTCTGCTGTCGTTCATGTGCGTCTCGCCGAAGGTCTTGTCGATGTAGCCGATGAGGCCCTTGATCTCGTCGCGCACGAAGGCGATGTTCGTGGACTCGAACTTCTTCAGGACCTTTCTGGCGATGATGTAGTCCAGGGCGTTGATCTCCGTGCCGCCGCAGGCCACGTAGACCGGGATGAAGTCGTACATCTGCTTCATGATACGGTTGCCGAAGGCCAGGCGGAAACGGGTCTGCAGGTACTGGTCCAGCTTGATCATCTTCGTCATGGTGGCTTCGCTGATCGGATGGTCTTCCTTCGCTTTCAGGAAGAGCTCGAGCAGATGGTCGTAGGTGATGGAGCAGCGCGGCTGCAGTTCGCAGGTGAATTCGGCCGCGCGCTCATTCAGCTCGATGGGCATGGCACGGTCGTAGACCTTATCCGTGATGGTAAAGGTGGAGTCGTCGTTGTTGGCCGTTCCGATGAACCAGGTGTTCGGCGAGACGGTGATCTTGCCGCCGTCCAGATGGGCGGGGTCTCCGGGCCAGGCCGTGGGCACCAGGTCCACGATCCACTCTGCCTGGTTCGGCATTTCCAGTACGGAGAGCATCTCCGCGAAATAGTACTCGATACGGGCCAGGTTCATTTCGTCCAGCACGATCAGGCTGGGCTCCTTGCGGTAGCCGGCCTCGTAGAGGGCGCGCAGGAACTCGGTCTCGTTGAAGCGCTTGGAGAACTCGTTGAAATAGCCGAGCAGCTCCGTGCGGTCACGGTAGGACGGCTGCACGGAAACGATCGTGGCGGGATAGCCCAGATAACGGCTGAAGGAATAAGGAAGCGAAGTTTTACCGGTACCGGAGATACCTTCCAGGATGAGGATCTTGCTGGCGGCCATGCCGGCAACGAAGCGCCGGACGATCTCCGGCGTATAGAACAGCTTCATCTGGCTGCAGGCGAAGTTGCGGTAGCCTTCCGCGAAGTCTTCCAGCGTGATGGTCTCGTCGTGATCCGGCTCTTCGTAATTCTCGTAGCGGAGATCGACCAGAGAGAGCTTGGGGAAACGCGTGGCTTCGTTGCGCTCCATCTCTTCGGCCTTGGATCTGGCCTTGGCGGACGCCTCCGCCGCGGCGGCCGCGGCCGCGGCCACGGAATCTTCGCCCATGAGACCGGCGCCGGCAACACCTGCCACACCGCCGACTCCCATGCCGGCCATAGCGCCGACGCCCATCGCGGCGCCGGGAGCCATGCCGCCGACGCCCATCGGCGCGCCTTCCGCCAGGGGAT
>JAEELK010000148.1 GCA_016282655.1 Bacillota bacterium
CTCGCTCCGGTCGACGCCCATCACCTGGTGCCCCAGCAGATTCAGCTGTCTGGCGAGATGTCCGCCGAAGTGGCCGAGGCCGATCAAAAGTACGTTTTTCATAGTTCTAACCTCCTTGGGGCATCCGATGGTGATCTGTTCCAGGGGGAAGCTGTTGCGCGCGGCGGCGCGTCCGGGCAGGGTGCCGCAGAGCAGCGCGAGGCTGCCGATGCGCCCGAGGAACATGAGAAGAATGAGGATGCATTGCGAGAAGAGTCCGGTCTGCGGCGTCAGCCCGCAGGAAAGCCCGACCGTGCCGAGCGCCGAGGCGCTCTCGAAGAGGCAGGCGGAAAAGGAAGCGCTCTCGCGGAGACAGATCAGGGCCGTGCCGGAGAGCAGCAGGACGCAGTAGGCGATCAGGAGCGCGGAGGCGCTGCGGATCGTTTCCTGCCCGACGCGGCGGCCGAAGAGATGCAGGTCGTCCTGCCTGCGGAAGGCGGCCGCGGCGTTCGCGAGGAGGACGGCGGCCGTGGTCAGCTTGATGCCGCCCGCCGCGGAGCCGGGCGCTCCGCCGACGCGCATCAGGAGGTGGAGGAGCTCCCGTGGGATTCCGCTCAGGGCGGTGGGATCCGTGGTGGAAAAGCCCGCCGTGCGCGGCGTCACCGCCTGGAAGAGCGCGCGGAGGAGCCGCTCCCGGAAGGGCAGTCCGGCAAAGTCGACCGCGAAGAAGAAGAGGGCGGGCAGGACTACCAGGAGCAGCGTCGCGGTCAGGATGACCTTGCTCTGCATCCGGTAGCGCCGAAGGTGCAGACGGTGCGCGCAGAGATCGTCCCAGGTCAGGAAGCCGATGCCGCCCGCGAGGATCAGGAAGAGGATGACCGCGTTCGGCAGCGCCGCGTCCGCGTAAGCGGAGAGCGAAGGGCTCGCCGCGTTCCCGACGAGGTCGAAGCCGGCGTTGCAGAAGGCGGAGACCGCGTGGAAGAGCGCGTACCAGACGCCCTTCAGACCGTAGTCCGGGCAGAAGACCGGGAGCAGGAGCAGCGTGCCGAGCAGCTCCAGGAGCAGAGTCCCTACCAGGATGAGCTTGTTCAGGCGCAGGATCCCGCCGGGGCGCGGCGCGGAGATGGCGTCCTGCATGGCGCTGCGCTGCAGCAGGGAGATGCGCCGGCCGGAGAGCAGGGAAAAGGAGGCGGCGATCGTCATGATGCCGAGCCCGCCGATCTGGATCAGCAGCAGCAGGACGCACTGTCCGAAGGGCGACCAGAAGCTGCCGCTGTCCGCGAGCACCAGTCCGGTGACGGTGAGGGCGGAGACGGCGGTGAAGAGCGCCGTGCCGAAGGGCACGGGGACGCTGCCGCAGCGCGCCTGCGGCAGCAGCAGCAGGGCCGTGCCGAGCAGCGCGCAGAGGCAGAAGCCTGCCGCTATGATCTGAAAGGGGCTGAGGCGGCGCCTCGGCCGGATCTTGAATTCCATGGGGACCTCCTGTTCGGAACACCGCTATGATAAGGCGCAGGCTTTAAAGGCGGTATAAGGACGCGGGGCGCCGTGTTAAGATGGCGTTAAGACCGGCGCGCCGGAACAATGTGCCGCAGGCGGCGCGGAGGGCAAAAGAATGGCCGGGGAAGGATTGTTCCCGGGGCGGAAAAGATGTAGAATGAAACAAAGCTTTCGGGAAGGTGGCTGAGATGAAAAAACAGATCGCATCCGTCGTTTTGAGCGTCGCCCTGCTCCTGGGCTGCGCGCCCTGGGCCTGGGCGGAGGGCCTGAACAATTTCAAGCTCACAGAGCCCTACCATGCGGGTCAGTTCCGGGACGTTTCCGCGGGAGACTGGTTCGCCTCCAATGTGGCGACGGCCTGCCGCCTCGGCCTGCTGAAAGGCAACGGGGACGGCAGCTTCAACGCGGCCGGAAACGTGAGCCTCGCGGAGACCATCACCATGGCGGCGCGGCTCCACAGCATCTACTACAACGGCAGCGCGGACTTTGAACAGGGCACGCCCTGGTATGAGGTCTACGTGTCGTACGCGCTGGAAAACGGCATCATCACGCGCACCTATCTCGATTATGAACGCTATGCCAGCCGGGCGGAATACGCCAAGATCCTGGCGGCGGCCCTGCCGGAAGAGGCGCTCCCGCTCCTCAACGAGATCGAGGACAACGCCATCCCGGACGTTCCCATGACCCGCAGCTACGCGGACGCGGTCTACCGGCTCTACCGGGCGGGCGTCCTCACCGGCTACGGCAGCGGCGGCGAGTTCCGGCCGGACAGCTTCGTTTCCCGCAGCGAGATCGCGGCCATCGTGACGCGCATGGTTGACGAGAGCCAGCGCAAGGAGTTCAGCCTGCAGAAGGAGCAGAAGAGCGGCTACGGCGCCACGGAGATTGCGGCGCTCTGTTCGGACGCGGTCTTTTACATAGAAGTCTATGACCGCCGCGGCGATTTCATCGGGAGCGGCTCCGGCTTCTTCATCGATTCCTCCGGCGTCGCGGTCACCAACCAGCACGTGATCGAGGGCGGCGCCTCCGCGGAGATCTGGCTGACCGACGGCAGCAGCTACGAAGTCAGCGGCATCTACGACAGCTCCGAAGCGAAGGACCTCGCCATCCTGCAGATCGCGGGCGGCGGCTTTCAGGCCCTGGAGATGGGCGATTCCAACGCGCTCACGGCCGGGCAGACCGTCTTTGCCATCGGCTCCCCCTACGGGCTGGAGAACAGCATCTCGCAGGGCATCATCTCCTACGCGGCCCGGCAGCTCTGGGACGAGGTCTATATCCAGACCACGGCGCCCATCAGCCCCGGCAGCAGCGGCGGAGCCCTGCTCGACGACAGCGGCCGCGTCATCGGCGTCACCTGCGGCATGGTGGATGAAGACTACGCGCAGAATCTGAACCTGGCCGTTCCCATCGGCGAGCTCGCCTCCCTCAGCACCGAGTCGCTCCACGCGTTCTACATGAGCCACATGCAGAGCCTCTACGTCGTGCGGCCGGAGCAGAGCAGCATCAGCCTGAGCCCCGGCGAGACCGCGGCGGTGAACATCTTCCAGAACTACGGATACGACGGCACGCTGGAATACGTTTCGGAATCCTACAACCTGCGCGTGAGCTGGGCGGAGGACTGGACGGACGAAAACAACATCCCGCTCTTCATCCGCGGGTACCGCCGCGGGACCTACAGGGTGCTGCTGAACCTCTACGATGAGAATGAGACGGTGATCGCGAGCAGCAGCATCACGGTCACGATCGAATAAAACAAGAAAACGTGTCCGGGCGCGCGGCGCGCCGGCACGGAAGGAGGCAGCATGTACGGCGCCATACTGGGAGACATCATCGGCTCCGCCTTTGAGTTCGACCACCACAATTACAAGGGCACAGACTTTCCGCTGCTGGATCAGGCGCGGGTCTTCACCGACGACACGGTGATGACCGTGGCGGTGGCGCACGCCCTGATGGACTGGGGCTCCGTCCCGTCCTTCGAGCGCGGGGACGCGGCCCTTTCCGCGCTGCTGCGCCTGAGCCTCGATTATTACGGCCATCTCTATCCGCACGCGGGCTACGGCGGACGCTTCCGCGCCTGGCTGCTCGGCACGGACAAGCGCCCCTAC
>JAEELK010000149.1 GCA_016282655.1 Bacillota bacterium
CCTTCGGAACGGCCCCCGCCATCCGACGCAAACGAAAAGAGCGCCTGCTGCTGCAGGCGCTCTTCTATTTTATCTACTTTGTACCGCGCGGGATCAGTCGTCGTCCTCGTCCTCTTCGTCCCTGCGGACTCCCACGACGCCTTCGTCGATCACCTGATAGTCCGGACGCAGGCGCGCTCTTTCGAGGGAGCGTCTCTGGTCCAGCGCCTCCAGATAGAACTGCGCCACGCCGTTCTGATAGTACGGCAGGACGAAGATCATGAGCAGGCCATAGAAGAGGCTGCCGAGCAGGAGCCAGAGGATGTACGAGAAGTCCAGGCAGAAGAGCTTCCACTTGTTGCCGACCATCAACTGCTTGCTGCGGGAGATGGCTTCCAGGGGGCCGATTTCCGGCTCGTCCAGCAGGATGTAATACGCCATGCGGTAGCGGTAGGCCGCGATGATGCCCGGGATGATGAAGAGCAGGCTCCAGAGGAAGGTGAAGATCACGATCAGCAGATAGGTGCCGAAGGCCCTTCCGAAGGAGGAGAAGCCGTTGATGACGTCCCAGGGCTTCGGCTCTTCCGCGCCGTTTCTGGCCATGGTGAGGATGAACTGCGCAAGGCCAAGGGTCAAAGGGCCGGTCACGAGCAGCAGATAGAAGTCTCCCACGAGGCTGCTGGTGCTGATGGCGTCCGACCAGTTGTGGCTGCGAAACAGCTCCCACATGGTCTGGTAATCGAGCGGCGCCGCGCCCGTGACCTGCTCCAGGATGGTCAGCGGGAGCGTGAGCAGCAGATAATAGATGACCGCGGCGAGGATGGCGCTCCCCCATCTGCCGCTGAGCGAGACGCGGGCCCGCGCCCGAAGCTCACTGGCCGGAACTGTGACACAACCGTTCATGTCTGTCCCTCCTTTTCGATCTTTCGATCCTGAATGACGATCAGATCCCGTAGCCGATCACGAGCTGCAGGACGGTGTTGACGATGCCCATGAGGAAAGCCGTGATGAGCACGAGCTTGCCTGCCTTGCGGAAGATGATGTGCTCCTTCCCCGCCATGTCCGCCGCCGTGGTGCCCATGAGGATCTGGGAGGCGCCCAGGCCGACGCCCACGGAGCCCGCGACCGACTGGACCGCGCACATGAGCGTGGCGTTGAGGCCGAGGTTCAGCGCGGCCATCTTCTGGAAGCTGCCGAAGACCACGTTGGAGCTGGTGTTGCTGGAGGTGACGAAGCTGCCCAGCACGCCGATGAAGGGCGAGATGAAGGGGTAAGCCTTGCCGGCCACCGCGACGGTCCCTTCCGCGAGCGCGTGCAGCATGCCCGCCGTCAGCATGGTCTCCGCCATGAAGACCAGGAAGAAGGTGGTGATGGTGGTGCCGAGACACTTCTTATACGTTTTTTTGCAGATCTTTTTCAGCGTGCCGGGCTTCCAGACCCCCGCGTGCTTGTAGACGAAGAAGGCCAGGAACGCGGCGATCAGGAGCAGCGGGCCCGGGTGGCCGAAGAGCTTCACCTTGGCGAAGCCGTGCTCCGCGGCGTTGTAGAAGCCCTGCAGCGTGGTGTATTCCGGGAAATCGAAGGAGAACTGCAGATGCCCCAGCGGCAGGAGCCTTGCGCCGAAGGTGATGATGATGACGATGATATACGGGCTGACCGCCTGCAGCAGGCTCATCTTCGGCATGTCCGGATCCGCCGCGTCAAGGCGCTTCCCTTCCGCGCTCTGCTCCGCGCGGGACAGGAAGAACTTGTTGAAGAGCAGCATCGCCGCGATGCCGAAGCTCGCGCCGATGAGACCGATGATGGAGAGCAGGCCGGCCTTCACGGCCACGAACATGCCGGCGGCGGTGACTGCGCCGAACACCACCACGTAGGGGATGCCGCGGAGCGCGGCCTTAAAACCGCCGTAGAAGACGCAGACGCCGAAGCCGGTCACCAGCAGCGGGATGACGGCCATGAGCACCATGTCCGGCGCCAGCTCCTCGGCCGGGATGCCGGAGACCATCTCCATGGTGAAGAGAGAAGAGCCCATGGAGCCGAAGGTGACGGACCAGGAGTGGCCCACCAGTACGCCCGCCACGGAAGCCGCGGGGTCGAAGCCGAGCTTGATGAGGATGGGGACGGTGATCGCCAGCGGCACGCCGAAGCCCGCCACGCCCTGCATGAAGGCGGAGAAGAGCCAGGCCAGCAGCAGGAACTGCACGAATCTGTCGCTGATGAGCCGGGAAAGGTCTCTGGTGATGATCTTGAAGGCGTTGACGCCGTCGACCATGTTGTAAAGGAAGAGCGCCGCCCAGATGATGAAGAGGATGTAGAAGGACATGGCCAGCCCTTTGCCGAGGGAGATCCAAAGCCCCGTCAGATCCAGGCCGAAGCCGAGGAAGGCGGTCAGGATGGCGATGACGGCCGCCACGACGCTGGCCTTCTTGGCAGGCAGTTTAAAGGCCAAAAGCGCGATGATCAGCCCCAGGATGGGCAGGCAGGCCAGGATGACTTTCACTAGCATTTTTTCTTCTTCTCCTCCGTGCGGTCCGTGAATAAGAGCCGTGCGCGAAGCATGACCGCTCCGCACGTTTACTAATACTATCACAGCGCTTTCCGCTTGTAAACCGCGCCGGGAATTGTCTTTGCTGTGTCCGTCGTCGACATTGTATACGAAAAAACAGGAGCGCCCGCTGCCGGGCGCTCCTTTGCCTGTTCCGTATGATATTACGCGATCTCCAGCGCGCCGTCCTTGACGCTGACGCGCAGATGCTGTCCGTCCATGACCTGCCCGCGGATGATCTTCTCCGCGACCGCGGTCTCGACGTACTTCTGCAGGTAGCGCTTGACCGGTCTCGCGCCGAACTCGGGGCTGTAGGCGGCCTTCGCGATGAAGCTTCTGCCTTCCGGCGTCATCTCCAGAACGATGCCCCGCTCGTCCAGGCGTTTCTGGATCTGGGCCATGCTGATGTCGATGATGCCGCCGATCTGCTCCTCGCTGAGCGGCGAGAAGATGACCACGTCGTCGATGCGGTTGATGAACTCGGGGCGGAAGTGCAGCTTCAGCTCGCTCTCGACCTCCTGCTTCATCTCCTCCGTGATGCGGCCGCTCTCGCTGATCTTTTCGGTCAGATAGGCGCTGCCGAGGTTGGAGGTCATGATGACGATGGTGTTCTTGAAGTCCACCGTGCGGCCCTGGTTGTCCGTGAGACGGCCGTCGTCCAGGAGCTGCAGGAGGATGT
Source organism: Bacillota bacterium (assembly GCA_016282655.1). Classification (GTDB taxonomy): domain Bacteria; phylum Bacillota; class Clostridia; order Peptostreptococcales; family Anaerovoracaceae; genus JAEELK01. The sequence continues at coordinate 3,204 of JAEELK010000149.1, forward strand.
TGAAGACGTCCGGATGCGCCTTTTCGATCTCGTCGAAGAGGATAACGCTGTAGGGTCTTCTGCGCACCGCCTCCGTCAGCTGGCCGCCCTCGTCGTAGCCCACGTATCCCGGAGGCGCGCCGATGAGTCTGGACACCGCGTGCTTCTCCATGTACTCGGACATGTCGATGCGGATCATGTTGCGCTCGCTGTCGAAGAGCGCCTCGGAGAGCGCCTTGGCGAGCTCGGTCTTGCCCACGCCCGTGGGGCCGAGGAAGATGAAGGAGCCGATGGGTCTGTTCTCATCCTTGAGGCCCGCTCTGGCGCGCAGCACCGCCTCCGAGACGGAGCTGACCGCGTCGTCCTGGCCGATGACCCGCTTGTGCAGCAGTTCCGGCAGATGCAGGAGCTTTTCGCGCTCGCTCTCCACGAGGCGGTTCACCGGGATGCCGGTCCACTTGGAGACCACCTCCGCGATCTCCTCTTCCGTGACCTCTTCCTTCAGCAGGCGTTCGTCGCCGCCCTCCTCCACCTTCGCCTTGGCTTCTTCCAGCTTCTGCTCCAGCTCCGGCAGGCGGCCGTATTTCAGCTTGGCCAGCGTTTCCAGATCGTAGGAGCGCTCGGCTTCCTCGATCTGATGGCGCACGGTCTCCAGCTCCTGCTTGACGGCCTTCTGTTCCGTGATGGCCTTCTTCTCGCTCTCCCAGCGGGCGCGCATCGCGCTGTTTTCTTCTTTGAGCTGCGCGAGCTCCTCGCTGAGCGCCTTGAGGCGCGCCTGCGAGGCGGCGTCGTGCTCCTTCTTCAGGGCCTGCTCTTCGATCTCCAGCTGCATGATCTTTCTGGCGATCTCGTCCAGCTCCGCCGGCATGCTGTCGATCTCCGTACGGATCTTGGCCGCCGCCTCGTCCATGAGGTCGATGGCCTTGTCCGGCAGGAATCTGTCCGAGATGTAGCGGTTGGAGAGCGTGGCGCAGGCGATGATGGCGCCGTCCGCGATGCGGACGCCGTGGTGGATCTCAAAGCGTTCCTTGATGCCGCGGAGGATGGAGATGGTGTCCTCCACCGTCGGCTGATCCACCATGACCTTCTGGAAGCGGCGCTCCAGCGCCGCGTCTTTTTCGATGTAGTTGCGGTATTCGTCCAGCGTGGTGGCGCCGATGCAGTGCAGCTCGCCTCTCGCCAGCTTCGGCTTCAGCAGGTTGCCCGCGTCCATGGAGCCTTCCGTGCGGCCCGCGCCGACGATGTTGTGGATATCGTCGATGAAGAGCAGGACGCGGCCCTGCGACTTCTCGATCTCGTTCAGGACCGCCTTCAGACGCTCCTCAAACTCGCCGCGGTACATGGCGCCCGCGATGAGCGCGCCCATGTCCAGCGCGAAGATGGTCTTGTCCTTGAGGCCCTCCGGCACGTCGCCGTTGACGATGCGCTGTGCGAGGCCTTCGACCACCGCGGTCTTGCCGACGCCCGGCTCGCCGATGAGCACGGGGTTGTTCTTCGTTCTTCTCGACAATATCTGAATGACGTGGCGGATCTCGCCGTCCCGGCCGATCACCGGATCCAGCTTGCCCTGCCGCGCCATCTCGACCAGGTCGCGGCCGTATTTTTCAAGCGGTTTTTCTTCCTGGGGCTGCTGTCCCATCTGTCCGATCTGCATAAGATCACTTCCTTTCCCAAGTGGTTTCCCTTTTGATGCTTTTATTATAGACCCCTGTTTTTTGTTTGTAAAGAAAAATTTAGCACTCATTGAAAAAGAGTGCTAACAAAATTATCGATCTCCACTCCCGGAGGTCTTTTCCGCGGGCGTCCCGCGCGCCGCGGCGCGAATTATGCTATAATCAGCTCATATGAAACAAACGCGGGCTTTCCTGTGAGGCCGCGCAAGCGTCCGGGCCGCGCAGACGGTCCCGGGAAATATCGGAAGGAGCGAAACCATGTCCTGCACCACCATCCTCGTCGGCAAAAAAGCCAGCAACGATGCTTCCACCATGATCGCCCGCACGGACGACGGCCGCTTCGACGTGAAGCGGATCGACGTTCTGGACCCCGCCAAGGCGGAGCGCCGCTACAAGGCCGTGCTCTCCGACCTGGAGCTCGAGCTGCCCGCCGAAGGGCTGCGCTGCACCATCTGCCCCAGCGTGGACCTCTCCAGGGGGATCTGGGCCGCCAGCGGGATCAACGCCGCGGGCGTCGGCATGACGGCCACGGAGACCATCACCACCAACCCCCGCGTCCAGGCCGCAGACCCGCTGCTGCGGGAGAGAGACCCGAAGGCCCCGGAGAAAGAGCTCCTGCACGGCCTCGGCGAAGAGGACATCGTCATTCTCGTCCTCCCCTACGTCCGCAGCGCCAGAGAAGGCGCGGAGCGCCTCGCCGCGCTGCTGGAGCAGTACGGCACCTACGAGGCAAACGGCATCGCCTTCAACGACGAGAACGAGGCCTGGTGGCTGGAGACCATCGGCGGCCATCACTACATCGCGCGCAGGGTCCCGGACGACGCGGTGGTCATCAACCCCAACCAGTTCGGCATGGACGCCTTCGACCTGGAGGACGCCTTCGGCGCGCGGAAAGCGCATTTTTGCTCGCCCGACCTGCGCGAGTTCATCGCGGAGAACCATCTGGACTGCTGCCGGGGCGGCGTCTTCGACCCGCGCGCGCTCTTCGGCTCGCACAGCGCCCACGACCACATCTACAACACGCCGCGCGCCTGGTACATGGGGCGCTATCTGACCCCGCGCAGCCACCGTTGGGACGGGCCGGACGCGGAATTCACGCCCGAGAGCGACGACATCCCCTGGAGCCTCGTGCCGGAGCGCAAGGTCACCGTGGAGGACCTGCAGTTCCTCCTCTCCTCGCACTATCAGGGAACGCCCTACGACCCCTATTCCAACCGCGACACCGGCATGCGCGGCATGTACCGTTCCATCGGCATCAACCGCACCGGCGTGACCACCATCTGCCAGATCCGCGCCGGCCTGCCGGACGCCATCAAGGACATCGAATGGCTCTGCTTCGGCTCCACCACCTTCTCCGCGACCCTCCCCCTCTACGCCGGCGTATCGAAGATGCCGCGCTACCTGAGCGAGGTCGGGCGCGAAGTCTCCAGCGAGAACTTCTACTGGGCCAGCCGCCTGATCGACGCGCTCGCGGACGGCAGCTACAACGCTTCGGCGCAGCACGTCGAGCGCTATCAGAACGCCGTGCTGTGCAAGGGGCGCCGCCTGATCCTCGAATATGACAAGAAAATGCTCGAGAGCGGAGACTTCTCCCTTGCGGAAGAAGCGAACGAAGCGCTGGCCGAGATGGCAAAAAAAGAGAGCGCTGACGCGCTCGGGAAAGTCCTGCACGAGGCCAGCGTCGGCATGAAGAACGGCTTCCGCCGCGCCGACAACTGAGCCCCGTTAGAACCAGATCTGATACAGAAAACGATAGACGTGCGTGACCGCGGGGCTCAGGACCCGGCTCGTCAGGCCGAAGACGATCAGGACCATCAGGATGATGAAGCCGTTGCGGTAGACGAAGTTGTAGACCTCGCTGTTCTTTAGGTTCAGCACGTTCGAGAAGAAGTTGAAGCCGTCCAGCGGCGGCACCGGCAGCAGGTTGAAGACCATCAGCACGATGTTGATGAGCACGATGTTCTGCACGATCTGCCGCAGGATGCCCCCCAGCGTGCCGTGGAAGATCCCCGCGGTGAAGCCCAGGCGGATCAGTCCCATGCAGAGCAGGGCCACCACGAAATTGGTGACCACGCCCGCCAGCGAGACGATGATCTCATCCCTTCTGCGGTGCTTGAAATTGAACGGATTGATCTGCACGGGCTTGCCCCAGCCGAAGCCGATGAAGAGCAGCGCGATGAGCCCCAGCGGGTCGATGTGCGCCAGGGGATTGGTGGTGAGGCGGCCCTGCATCCGCGGCGTGGGATCGCCGCAGACGTCCGCCGCCTTCGCGTGCGCAAATTCGTGCAGAGAGAGCCCGACGATGATCCCCGGCAGGATGAGCAGGTTGTTCAGCAGCCAGTCCATGGGGTTCGAAAAACCGCGCATGCTCTGCATGACCATGATGAACAGGAAGATCAGCGTCATGGGATTGGAGAAAAAAGCGCCCAATAGAATGCTCCTTACTTCGTTTTAGATGCGGTATTCTATCACAGTTCCCGCAAAAAGAAAAGCCGTCTTCCCTTAGAGCCGGCCCTGTCTGGAGACGCGGCGGATCTCTCCGTCCTGCACCTGAGAAATGCCCTGGCGCAGCTCCGCGAGCATCTCTTCCTTCTCCTCGCCGTGCAGCATCCCCTCGACCCGGATGGCGTCCAGCGGATGCGCCGCCCAGAAATAGCAGTCCGGCAGGTCCAGCGCCTCCAGGAACGCGATCTCCTCTTCCAGGACCTCGCGCTCGCTCGCGGGAACGAAGCGCCCGGCCTTGATGTCATCGTCCAGCTTTGTCCCTTCGAAGGCCGAGATGGTGTTCACGAGGATCTTGTTCGGCTTCGTCTCGTTCTCCAGCTCCGCCGCGGCGCGCGCGCATTCCGCCGCGCGGCCCGTGCCGGCGGCGCCCGTCATCATCAGGTCGCAGTGATGGATGCCCGCCTCGTTCAGGCGGAAGCACTGCTCTTTGATCTCCTGCGTGCCGTAGCCCTTGTTCAGGTCCCGCAGCACCTCGTCCAGCCCGCTCTCCACGCCCAGGTAGAGGTCGTCCACGCCGGCCTCCGCCAGCGCTTTCAGCTCCGCGTCGCTCTTCGTCGAAACGTTGTTCGCCCTGGCGTACATGGTGAAGGTCTCCGCGTACGGCAGATACTCCCGGATGAGCTCGATGCGCTCCAGCATCCGTCCGGCCGAGAGCACGAAGGGGTCCGCGCCGACCAGATAGACGCGCTTCTGCTTCTTCGCGTAGCCCTCGAAATAGACGCCGAAGCGCTGCTTCACCTCTTCCAGATAGCCCTTCAGCGTCTCCGTCGGCAGCATGCGGAACGAGACGTCCTTGTACATGTTGCAGAAATGGCAGGCGTTGTGCGAGCAGCCCTCCGTCACAGGCAGGAGGATGGTGCAGGCCTCGATCGGCGGCCTGTAAACGGTTCCTTTGTAATCCATGGGTCCCTTCTTTCGATCCCGCGGAAATATCTTTGCGTAGATTCTATCACAAACGCGCGCGCAATGCATTCCCGTTCATATTAGCGTTGACAGATCGCGCCGCTCAACTGTATAATCGTATACAGATATTCTTTAATACGCACCTACATCGCATATCGTTACAGCACATCACAACATCCTCAGAATTGGAGGCTCAAATGGGCAAAACACTCACTTATCAGATCCTGGAGCAGCATCTGCTCGAAGGAAAGCTGATCCCCGGCGAGGAGATCGTCATCCGCATCGATCAGACGCTGACCCAGGATTCCACCGGCACCATGGTCTATCTGCAGCTGGAGGCCATGGACGTAGAGAAGATCAAGACGGAGCTCTCCGTCGCCTACATCGACCACAACATGCTGCAGACCGGCTACCAGAACGCGGACGACCACGCCTTCATCGAGAGCGTGGCCAAGCGGCACGGCGTGCTCTTCTCCAAGCCCGGCAACGGCATCTGCCATCAGCTGCAGCTGGAGAACTTCGGCAAGCCCGGCAAGACCCTGCTCGGCTCGGACAGCCACACCCCCACCTGCGGCGGCCTCGGCATGATCGCCATCGGCGCGGGCGGCCTGGACGTGGCCATGGCCATGGCGAAGGGCAGCTACAGCCTCGTGGCGCCCCGCGTCATCGGCGTGCACCTGACCGGCGCCCTGCGGCCCTGGGTCTCCGCCAAGGACGTCATCCTCTACGTGCTGCAGCAGCTCAGCGTCAAGGGCGGCGTCGGCGCCGTCATGGAATACTACGGCCCCGGCGTGAAGGAGCTCTCCGTCACGGACCGCGCCACCATCACCAACATGGGCGCAGAGCTCGGCGCCACCACCTCCGTCTTCCCCAGCGACGAAAACACGCTGGAATACCTCACCATGCAGAGCCGTCCCGAGGACTTCGTGCCCCTCGCCGCCGAAGAAGGCGCGGTCTACGACAGCGTCCTCGAGGTGGACCTCTCCGCGCTCGAGCCCCTCGCGGCCTGCCCGCACAGCCCGGACAACGTGAAGAGCGTGCGCGAGCTCGGCCCCATCCACATCGACCAGGTGGCCATCGGCAGCTGCACCAACTCCTCCTACACCGACCTCATGAAGGTCGCCGAGATCCTGGACGGCCGCCGCGTGGCGGAGAACGTCAGCCTCGTCATCTCCCCCGGCTCCAGCAAGATCCTCGCGAAGCTGGCCGAGAACGGCGCCCTCGCCAAGATGATCGACGCCGGCGCTCGCATCATCGAGTGCGGCTGCGGTCCCTGCATCGGCATGGGCCAGTCCCCCCGCTCCGGCGGCGTCTCCCTGCGCACCTTCAACCGCAACTTCAAAGGGCGCAGCGGCACCAAGGACGCCCAGATCTATCTGGTCAGCCCCGAGACCGCCGCGGCCTCCGCGCTCGCAGGACACCTGGTGGACGGCCGCGACTGCGGCATCGATCTCTCGCCCATCGAGAACGTGCAGTTCGCCAAGAAGACGCAGTTCCTCGTCTCGCCCGAAGGCTATAACAAGGAGAACACCCCGGTCGCCATGGGCCCGAACATCAAGCCCTTCCCGCTGAACGAAGCCCTGCCGGAGACCCTCGAAGCCGAGGTCGTGCTGCGCGTCGCGAGCAACATCAGCACGGACGAGATCATGCCCTCCGACTCCCGCCTCCTCCCCTTCCGCTCCAACGTGCCCTACCTCAGCAATTTCTGCTTCGAGGCCATCGACCCCGAGTTCCCCGCCCGCTGCAAGGCGGCCGGCAGGGGCGTCATCGTGGCGGAGGAGAACTACGGACAGGGCTCCAGCCGCGAGCACGCCGCCCTCGCCCCGCTCTATCTGGGCGTCCGCATGGTGCTCGCCAAGTCCTTCGCGCGCATCCACAGAGCGAACCTGATCAACAGCGGCATCGTGCCCCTGGTCTTCGCGGATCCCGCGGACTACGAGAAGCTCCCGCTCGGCGCGAAGCTCCGCCTGGAGAACGCCCGCGCGCAGATCGCCCAGGAGACCCTCACGCTCAAAGACGAGAGCGGCAAAGAATACAAAGTCATCGGCAAGTTCACGCCCCTGGAGCAGGAGTTCCTTCTGGCCGGCGGCAAGATCAATCGTATGAAGGAGGACAAATAAGATGCTCTTCATGAAAGAAAAGACCGTGTTCGAATCCATCCTGGAGCGCCAGGAAGACCGCATCCGCCGGATGAAGCTGGACCGCGAGGCTGACGATTTCAGCACGCTGCGTCCCCTGACCATCGGCGTCATCGGCGGCGACGGCATCGGCCCCGCCATCACCGCCCACGCCAGACGCATCCTGGAGCGCCTCCTGGCCGACGAGATCGCTGCCGGCAACGTCATCCTCAAGGAGATCTCCGGCCTCACCATCGAGAACCGCGCCGCCGTCGGCAAGGCCGTGCCGGACGACGTGCTGGCCGAGATCAAGAAGTGCAACGTCCTGCTGAAGGGCCCCACCACCACCCCGCGCAAGGGCGACATCTGGGGGAACATCGAGAGCGCCAACGTGGCGCTGCGCAAGGAGCTGGACCTCTTCGCCAACGTGCGCCCCGTCTCCATCCCCGAGCTGAACATCGACTGGACCTTCTTCCGCGAGAACACCGAATGCCTCTACGCCAACGGCTCCAGCGGCATCATGGTGGGACAGGACCTCGCCGTGGACTTCCGCATCATCACCCGCCCCGGCACCGAGCGCATCGCGCGGCAGGCCTTCGAGTTCGCCAAGGCCAACGGCAAGACCCAGGTGACCATCGTCACCAAGGCCAACGTCGTGAAGGCCACGGACGGCCTCTTCCTGGACGTCTGCAAGGAAGTCGCGAAGGACTACCCCGGGATCGAGGTGGACGACTGGTACATCGACATCATGACGGCCAAGCTGCTGGACGACAAGCGCCGCACGCATTTCCAGGTCCTCATCCTCCCCAACCTCTACGGCGACATCCTCACGGACGAGGCCGCGGAGTTCCAGGGCGGCGTCGGCACCGCCGGCAGCGCCAACCTGGGCAAGCACTACGCCATGTTCGAAGCCATCCACGGCTCCGCCCCGCGCATGGTGCAGGAAGGCCGCGCCGACTACGCGGATCCCTCCAGCGTCATCCGCGCCGCTGCCATGCTGCTCTCCCACTGCGGCTACCACGGAAAAGCGCAGCTGCTGAACAGCGCGCTGGACCGCGCCGCCACAGACCCCTACGCGCCCAAGCTGACCGGCCGCGAAGACGGCGCCACCGGCGCCGCGCTCGCCGACTGGATCATTGCAGAGATGGAGGCATAAAAATGTCCATGTACACCTTGCAGGATGGCTACGGCTCCCTTTCCTCCGACCTGCTCTCCGGGCTGCGCGGCCGCATCCTGCAGAGCCACTACAAAGACGGAGAAAAGCTCAGCGAACAGCAGATCTGCGACGAATTCCACGTGAGCCGCACCCCGGTCCGCGAGGCCCTGCGCCAGCTGGAATCCGAAGGCCTCGTGCGCATCTATCCCAACCGCGGCGCCTACGTCTCCGGCTTCTCCGCGCAGGATCTGCGCGACCTCTACGCCATGCGCCGCGAGCTGGAAACGCTGGCGGCCGGCTGGGCGGCGGAGCGCATCCGCCCGGACCAGCTGGAGGCGCTGCAGGAATCGCTGGACCTGATGAGCTTCTACACGGAGAAGATCGAGCCGGATAAGATGATGAAGGTCAACATGCGCTTTCACAGCCTCATCCATCTGGCCTCGCAGAACCGCCGCCTTGCCAACGTGCTGGCCATCTACCAGACCTTCCTGACGGAGAGCAAGGCGAACCATCACTACCTGGAAGCGCACCTGGTCCCCGTGCAGGAAGAACACCGCGGGATCTACCAGGCCATCGCGGACGGACGCGCGGACGAAGCCCGC
>JAEELK010000150.1 GCA_016282655.1 Bacillota bacterium
CGTCAGCAAGCCCTTCGGCCTCTTGACCCACGGCACGCGGGAAGAGCACAAAAACACGCTGGCGAACCAGGTCCTGTCCTATCTCGTGGAAAGCGGCGCCTACGTGCCGGCGCGCGAAAAGACCTTTCAGCCCTCGCCGGCAAACCGGCTGGACCGCAATACGACGGGGCTGGTGCTCTTCGGAAAGAACTACGCCGCGGCGCAGGCGCTGGCGGCTCTTTTCCGGGAGCGGGAAGCGCTGCGGAAATACTATCTGGCGCTGCTCTGCGGCACGCTGCGGGAGCCTCTGGAACTGACGGGGCGCATCGAAAAGGATGAGGCGCGGAACCGCAGCCGCGTGCAGCCCGCGGAGAGCGGAGAAGGAAAGCTCATCCGGACGGGCGTCCGTCCGCTGGCCAGCGCCGGCGGCTACACGCTGGCGGAGGTGGAGCTGCACACCGGGCGCAGCCATCAGATCCGGGCGCATCTGGCCGAGATCGGCCATCCGCTCGTGGGAGACGAAAAGTACGGCCGCAGGGCTGTCAACGCGCGCTTCCGCGAGGAGTACGGGCTGCAGGCGCAGTTCCTGCACGCGGCGCGCGTCCGCTTCGAAGGCGCGCCGCCGGCGCCGCTCGCGCATCTGTCGGGGCTGGAGATCGCGGCGCCGCTGCCGCCCGAACGCGCACTGCTGCTGCAGGCGCTCTTCGGCAGCGGCGACTTTTAGCAAGTTGATCGCATAGACGATGCCGGGCACCCATAGGTTTCGCACGGAGCGATAGCGTCTTCGCAGAGGCTATGGGTGTACGGCATCGAAAAAATACATTCAAAAGGGAAAAGGATCGAAATGTCAGGCATTTTAGACTGGATCAAAGATATCGTCATCGCGCTCATCATCGGCGCGCTGCTTCTGTTCTTCATCAAACCGACCATCGTCAAGGAGCACTCCATGCTCCCCACGCTCAACGAAAACAACTACCTCTTCGTCAGCCGGCAGTCCTATCATCTGTTCGGCAGCCCGCAGCGGGGCGACATCATCGTCTTCGAGAGCGACCTGAAAAAGGAGAACGGCGGCAACAAGTGGCTGATCAAGCGCGTCATCGGCCTGCCCGGAGACACGGTGGAGATCGTCGGCGGACTGGTCTATCTGAACGGCGTCGTCCTGGACGAGCCCTACATCCTGGACGGCTGGACCAGCGGCACCGTGGGGCCCCTGACCGTGCCGGAAGAGAGCCTCTTCGTCATGGGCGACAACCGTCTGAACAGCGCGGACAGCCGCGTCGAATCCATCGGCTGCATCTCGTACGACCGCCTGATCGGCAAGGCCGTGCTCCGGCTCTATCCCTTCTCGGAGATCGGCGGTCTCTATGAGAGCCTGGAGGGAAGCACCCTGGGCGACTGGAAGGAAGCGGGGCAATGAGAAAGCGCATCAACGTAGCGACCAACAAGAAAGCCCGCCACGATTTCTTCATCGAAGACAGCTATGAGGCAGGGATCGTGCTCACCGGCACGGAGATCAAATCCATCCGGCGGGGGCAGGTGAACCTGAAGGACAGCTATGCCCGCGTGGAGAACGGCGAGATCATCCTCTATCATATGCACATCAGCCCCTACGAGGAAGGGAACCGCTTCAACGTCAATCCCCTGCGGCCCCGCAAGCTCCTGCTGCACAAGGCGGAGATCCGCAAGCTGCAGGGCGCGGTCACGCTCAAGGGGCTCACGCTGGTGCCGCTGAACCTCTACATCAACGAGGCGGGAAAGGCCAAGCTCGAACTCGGCGTGGCCCGCGGCAAGAAGCTCTATGACAAGCGCGAAGACATGGTGAAACGCGCGGAGGACCGGCGCATGGAGCAGGAGATGAAGAAGCGCAGCCTGCGTTCGTAAAAAAACGCGCAAAAAACATAAAAACAGTAACAATTCCTATTTTCTTTGTGCTATACTATTGGGGAAGACCAAAGCGGGCCTGAAACGGATGCGCAAAACGCCTGACGGGCCGGTCTTCCGACGGCGTCGCTGCCGCTTCACACGTTCGTTATTGGCGAAACGCTATTGAACACACAAAACAGGAGGAACCAGACATGAAAAAATTCGTTTGCCCCGTCTGCGGTTACGTCTATGAAGGCGAAGCCATCCCGGCCGGCTTTGCCTGCCCGGTCTGCAAAGTATCCGGCGAGAAGTTCAAGGAAATGGCTCCGGATGCCGCTCTGGCCGCTGAGCACGTCTTCGGCGTCGGCATGAATCTGGACGGCGTTCCGGAAGAGGATAAGGCTTATATCGTGGAGCAGCTGAAGGCCAACTTCACCGGCGAATGCTCCGAGGTCGGCATGTATCTCTGCATGGCCCGCATCGCCGCCAGAGAAGGCTATCCCGAGATCGCCCTCTACTGGGAGAAGGCCGCTTTTGAAGAGGCCGAGCACGCCGCCAAGTTCGCCGAGCTGCTGGGCAGCGAGCTGGAGCCCAACATGACGGACTCCACCAAGAAGAACCTGGCCTGGAGAGTCGACTGCGAGTTCGGCGCCACCGCCGGCAAGTTCGACCTGGCCAAGTGCGCCAAGAAGAACAACCTCGACGCCATCCACGACACCGTCCACGAGATGGCCAGAGACGAGGCCAGACACGGCAAGGCTCTGAAGGGCCTGCTGGACAGATACTTCAAGTAGGCTGAAAAGACACCTTTGTCCACGGAGCTCAGCGCCTCTGCCGGACAGGTTTAAACGAATCAATGCCCTAAAACAGAAAGGATGGCGACGGCCATCCTTTCTTCTTTTTTGCTCCTGCGGGGGAGACTGCCGTTAAAAGTAATGGTCCAGCAGAGCTTCGATCAGCTGCAGGTCGATCCCACCGTTCTCATCATCGTAGGTCAAGAGAAGGTTCCTGCCGGGAATGATCCCTGCCGCCTCATAACGCTCGAGCTTGCGGAGACCGTGCCTGCGGTATTCGATGTGATCCTGCAGACCGAAGTGCTCATGGTAAACGAAGCGGCCGTCTTTCCGAAGTGCTATGATATCCGGCGAGATCAGTTCGTCATCGATACAAAGTATCTCATCATAATGGTAGTAGATGCCGCGGGCATCATACGCTTCCAGAAGCAGAGCTTCGGATTTGCTGCGGCATCGGACGCCCCGGGCAGTCAGATGGATCTTTTGTTCTGCGTAGATTCTGTTGTCACAATAAGGAAGCGCGGCCCATTCGCTAGCGTCCATGTCTTGTAACTGCAGGAGTGCCCGGCGGGGAAGGAGCGCTTCATCTCGCGAGGGCTGCGGCCAGCTGCCGGAAAGCGCCTGCATATCGATTTGCTTGCTGATCAAACGAAAGGCGGCGGCATCGGCGCGCGCAGGCATGACGACCGCCTCAGCGCGTAAGAGTCCGTAGTTTTTCGGCAACGCGTTGAGGACCGCTTGCGGATGCAGGGATTTGCACTTTCTTTCCGCATCTTCCAGAACAGGGATGTTGGATTCCAGACGCCGCAGCAGCTCTTCCAGATAGGCTTGGTGTGCAAGTTTATAGACCAACTGAGGTTTTCGCTTGATACCGCGTACCCGGCGCTTGCCCGTTTCGTAATCTTCGCGCAGAAACAAGGTCTGCTTTTCCGTGTTCACGATCAGAAGCCTGCCCGGAAGGCGGTTCCGCAGTTCAAATCTAACGCTTTTCCGAAGATTCTTATGGTATGTTAATACTGCATCCAGTTCAGAATAGTTTCCCATGTATATGACACCCATATTTTTACAATTTGCTCAAGAAAAGGGTATCAAAACCGCTATGAATTGTCAATATATGTAATTTTAGGGAATAAGAAACTTGGAAAATGAAAGGATAGAAGGCATGTTTCTATTCATGTGCTAACATCTTACGAATAAGAACGGGGAAGCGTTAAAAATGAAATGAGGAAAAAAGGTCAGGCCTAACGAATGGTTAAGCGTACTGAATTGTTGTTAGAGTTTGACGCCTAGACGCATCAGCACAGGTGGAAGCAGAAGGGCAGAAGCAAGGATGCATCGCGAAACAGGGCGTGTTACAGGCGTTCGCTCAGATAGTCCTTCAGGAAGGCGCCCATGCCGGAGAGCTTCTGCAGATACCCCGCGCGGAGCAGGTCGATCTGCGCCCGGATCTCGGCGCGATGCGCCGCGCCGCTGCAGAGCGAGGCGTAGATCTCTTCGGACAGGTC
>JAEELK010000151.1 GCA_016282655.1 Bacillota bacterium
CTTTCTTATTCCGCGGCCTCCGCCTGCCCCGCCAGTTCGGCGCGCCCCGCGCGGCGCAGCACCAGCCCGCCGATGGGAGGCGTTTTCAGCACGACGGAGTGCTGCATCCCGTGCCAGGGCACGGGCTCGCTTCGCAGATAGCCCGGATTCCGGCGGCCGGAGCCGCCGTATTCGGCCGCGTCGGAGTTGAAGATCTCCTTGTAGACGCCTTTCCTCGGCACGCCCAGGCGGAAGCTGTCGCAGCACTCGGGCACGAAGTTGAGCAGGACGACGAGCTCGTCCGCCGCGCGCTTGCCGCGGCGGCTGAAGACGAGCACGGACTGCTCCCGGTTCTCCGCGTCGATCCACGCGAAGCCCTCCGGCCGATAGGCCAGCTGCCAGAGCGCCGGCTCCTGCAGATAGAGCGCGTTCAGGGCCTGTATGTACGCCCTGTGCTTCGCGTGGGCCTCGTAGTCCAGCAGGCACCAGTCCAGGCCTTCGGCATATCTCCACTCGATGAACTGCGCGATCTCGCTGCCCATGAAGCTGAGCTTGCCGCCCGGATGCGTCATCTGATAGAGCGCCAGGGCCCGAAGGCCGGCAAACTGCCGCCAGTAGTCCCCCGGCATCTTTCCGATGAGGGATCCTTTGCCGTGCACCACCTCGTCGTGGGAGAGCGCCAGGATGAAATTTTCCGTAAAACAGTAGACCAGAGAGAAGGTCAGCAGCCCGTGGGCGCCGGGGCGGAAGGGGAAATCCGTCTGCATGTAGCGCAGCGTGTCGTGCATCCAGCCCATGCCCCATTTGTAGTGGAAGCCCAGGCCGCCGTCCGCCGGCGGATAGGTCACCAGCGGCCAGGCGGTGCTCTCCTCCGCGATCAGCATCACGTCCGGGTGGCGTTCCGCTGCCGTCCGGTTGAGCTGGCGAAGGAAGTCGACGGCCTGCAGGTCTTCCTCCGTGCCCTTTTCGTTGTATTTCTTCCGGGCGGGGTCGTCGACGCCGAAATTCAGGTAGAGCATGCTGGTCACGCCGTCCACCCGGATGCCGTCCGCGTGGTAGCGCTCCAGCCAGAAGAGGAGATTGGAGAGCAGGAAGCTGCGCACCTCGCCTCTCCCCAGGTCGAAGCGCCAGGTCCCCCACTGCGGATGCTCTTCTATTTCATAGAGCTTCTCTCCGACAAAGCGGACCAGGCCGTGCGCGTCGCGGCAGAAATGGCCCGGGGGCCAGTCGAGGATGACGCCCAGGCCCGCCCGGTGGCAGCGGTCGATGAAGGCCATGAAGTCCTTTGGCTCGCCGTAGCGCGAGGTCGCCGCGTAGTAGCCGGTGACCTGGTAGCCCCAGGAGCCGTCGAAGGGGTGCTCCATCATCGGCATCAATTCCAGATGGGTATAGGCCATTTCGACGGCATAGGGGATCAGCGTGTCCGCCAGCTCCGCATAGCTGAGGTAGCTGCCGTCTTCGCGCCTGCGCCAGGAGCCCAGGTGGACCTCATAGATGTTCAGAGGGCGCTGCATGTGCTTCAGCCGCTTCCGCCGGCCGATCCACTGGCCGTCGCGCCAGCGATAGCCGTCCAGGTCGTAGAGGACCGACGCGGTCTCCGGCGGCCGCTGGGCGTAGAACGCGAAGGGGTCCGCCTTGTAGAGCAGCTCCCCGGAGGGGGTCTCGATCACGTACTTGTAGCAGTCTCCCGCCGCGGCGCCGGGCACGAAGAGATGCCACACGCCGGAGGGGCCTGCGCAGTGCATGAAATGGGCGCCGGCGTCCCAGCCGCAGAAGGAGCCCGTGACGCGGACCGACTTTGCCCCGGGCGCCCAAACGGCAAAGCGATAGCCTTCCGCGCCGTCCTGCTCCGCCCGATGCGCGCCGAGGCGTTCGTAGGCCTGCTGCCACGTGCCTTCCGCAAAGAGCCAGGCTTCCTCTTTCGTCAGATAGTCTTTTGGCGTCATTCCGTTCGATTTCCTTCTGTTCAAGGGCGTCCGCGAGGCCGGGGCGGCCGCGCTCTCCGTCACTTCCATTATACGACGGAACAGCGCGCTCGTCCACCAGAGACCGCGCCCGGACCGGCGCTTCCGGCCTTTGGCGCTCCACAAAAAAACATCCGCGGGGAAGCCCCCGCGGATGTCTGTTTCGTCTGTTCTTTTACACGGTGCCCTGGGCCTTCATGGCCTTGGCCACTCTCAGGAAGCCCGCGATGTTGGCGCCGGCGATGTAGTTGCCCTCCATGCCGAACTCCTTGGCCGCGTCGGAGCAGGCCTTGAAGATGTTGATCATGATCTGCTCCAGGCGCTGATCCACTTCCTCGAAGGTCCATTCCAGACGCTCGCTGTTCTGGGACATCTCCAGCGCGGAGACGGAGACGCCGCCCGCGTTGGCCGCCTTGGCGGGACCGACCAGGACGCCCTTGGAGAGGAAGTACTTGTCCGCCTCGATGGTGCAGGGCATGTTGGCGCCTTCGCCGACCGCCATGACGCCGTTCTCGACGAGCTTTTTGGCCTCTTCGATGCCGATGTCGTTCTGCATGGCGCAGGGCAGCGCGATGTCGCAGGGGACGTTCCAGGGCTTCTCGCCGGGGAAGTACTTCGCGCCGGGCTTTCTTTCGGCGTAGACTTCGATGCGGGCGCGCTCGACTTCCTTGATCTGCTTCATCAGTTCGATGTCGATGCCGGCCTCGTCCAGGATGTAGCCGTTGCTGTCGCTCATGGTGATGACCTTGGCGCCGTTCTGCTGGGCCTTCTCCACGGTGTAGATGGCCACGTTGCCGCTGCCGGAAACGACCACGGTCTTGCCCTTCAGGCTCTGGCCGGCGGCCTTCAGCATCTCTCTGGTGAAGTAGATGAGGCCGTAGCCGGTGGCTTCGGTGCGCGCCAGGGAACCGCCCCAGCCCACGCCCTTGCCGGTGAGGACGCCTTCCCACTTGTTGGTCAGGCGCTTATACTGGCCGAACATGTAGCCGATCTCTCTGCCGCCGCAGCCGAGGTCGCCGGCGGGCACGTCCACGTCCGCGCCGATGTATTTGTAGAGCTCGTTGATGAAGCTCTGGCAGAAGCGCTGGATCTCCGCGTCCGACTTGCCCTTGGGGTCGAAGTCGGAACCGCCCTTGCCGCCGCCGATCGGCAGGCCGGTGAGGCTGTTCTTGAAGATCTGCTCAAAGCCCAGGAACTTGATGATGCCCAGATAGACCGAGGGATGCAGACGCAGACCGCCCTTGTAGGGGCCGATGGCGTCGTTGAACTGGACGCGGAAGCCGCGGTTGACCTGGCACTTGCCCTGGTCGTCGATCCAGGGAACGCGGAACATGATCTGGCGGTCCGGCTCCAGCAGGCGGTCGATGACGCCGTTCTCCACGAATTCGGGATAGCGCTCCAGCACGGGCTCCAGGCTCTCCAGGACCTCTTCTACCGCCTGGTAGAATTCCGTTTCGCCGGGATTTCTCTTTTTGACCTGTTCCA
>JAEELK010000152.1 GCA_016282655.1 Bacillota bacterium
GCGCCCGCGCCGGACAAGGGGCACTGAGCGGAGCCGCGCGCTTAAGACAGCGGCATGTTGCGCTTGCCGGTGGAAACGGAAAAGCCGTAGCCGGCCTCCTCGTGGAACTCGATCTGATGCTCCCGCAGGAAGGCCTTGATCACGTCCACGTGCACGGCCATGCCCAGGTGGAGGAACGCGTGGTCCGTGACCTTCTGATGCTTTCCGTTCACCAGCACGTCCGCGTCCACCAGGTCGAAGCCGGTGTGCAGATGGCGGGTCGCGGTCTGCATGCCGCAGATGCTGCCGTTGCGGTCGAAGAGCGGCCCGCCGCTCTGGCCCTGCAGGCCGGGCGTGGAGAGCTCTATGCCGTTGAGCCCGTTCTTGTCCGCGAGGAAGCGCGTGATCATGCCGTCCATGGGGAAGCGCGGCGAATGCCGGTTGCCTTCCTTGGTCCATTCCAGGCTGTCCGTCTCCTCCACGTAGCGGTAGTTGTTGAACTCCGGAAACGCGAAGCCCAGGCGGCAGAGGTAGTCGCCCTGCCGCAGCCCGCGGCTGTCCTTCTTGAAGGTGGCGGCGCCCTGGTAGAGGATCTTTTGATAGCCGATGAACTCTATGAGCGCAAGATCGAACTTCGGATGCATCTGCGCCCGGAAGCCGGTGAAGCGGTCCACGCAGTCCACGAAGCTGCTGCGCATCTGCACCACCGTGTCCGGCGTGTACTGATACTTGTACTCCAGCTCCGCGAGATCCTGAGGCGCGGTCCTGCCCATGGCTCTCAGGTTTTCACGCTCCTTTTGGAAGTCCGCGTATCTCCGGTTGATCGCGTCGGCGTTCTTCAGCATGAGCGCCATGGTCTTCGAGGTGAGGGCGCAGGCCCTGTCGTTGACGAAAAAGAGCGTGCCGGCGGTCGGGATGACCTCCTTGCTGCCGTAAGCCCGGGAGATGGTGAAGACCGGACGGGTGAATCCGCCCACGGTCTCGATGGCGTCCGCGAACATCTAATTTGCCTCCTTGCGATAAAACCCCAGATAGATGAGAGCCGCCGCCAGGCCCCAGAACCAGGCCATCATGTACGGCTCCTCAAAGATGTTTTCAAAGTAGCAGTGGACCAGCACGCCGAGCAGGCCGGAGAGGATCCCGACGGCCAGGGCGCGCGGAGAGCCCTCGCTGCGGCGGATCGGATCCAGCGAAAGATCGATCCTCCGCCCCGCTCCGCTGCGGCGCACGGCCCGGATGCCCCAGACCACCAGCGCGGCCATCATCAGCAGGTAGAAGATCAGCCCGAGATAGCCCATCTCCACCAGCGTTTTCAGGTAATAGTTGTCCATATAGAAATAGGAGAACGCGTTCGTCTTGTCCAGCACCTGGTTGTTCATGGCCACGGCGCCGCCGAAGCGCCCGAGGCCGAAGCCGAACCAGGAGTTTACGGAACCGAGCAGGTTCTTCCCGACCGCCCAGCGCATGGCGCGCCCGCCGGCCGCGGAAGCGACCGCGTACTCCGGCGTGAAGAGGAAGGTCAGGCGGCTGGTGATGGACGGCACCGCCACGAGCACCGCGGCCACCGCCACGCCCATCAGCGCCAGGATGCGCCGGTCCAGGCAGAACGAGAAGAAGAGGACGGCCACGATGAGACCGACCCAGGCGCCGCGGGAGAAGGTGAAGAGCAGGCAGAGGCACATGAGCCCCGTCAGGCAGAAGGCGGCGAGCTTCGCCCGCCAGTCCTTCAGATAATAGATGCAGGCCGCCGCGGTCGGCGCGAGCATCACCAGCAGGTCTCCGAAGATGTTCGGGCTGCCGGTGAGCGAGAAGACGCGGGTGCGGACGCCGGTCTCCGTGGAGGTGGTCCAGCTCGCGGGGATGGGAACGGCCACGATGAACTGGTAGATGCCATGCAGGCTCATGAGCGCCGCCAGGAGCAGGAAGGTGCCGAGCAGGATCTTCAGGTCCCGGTCGTCCTCGATGAGATGCAGGATCAGGAAGAACCAGAGGATGTAGGTGACCTGCGCGCGGTAGCCCGCCTAGGCGATGGCCGGCCAGGGCTGCACGAGGCACATGAGGAGAAAGCCGACGGCAAAGAAAAGCCAGAGATACAGATCCAGCGGGCCCGTGCGGCCGACCGCGTCCGTCTCGCGCAGCGCCGTCCGCCAGAGGATGAGGCAGAAGGCCGCGAGCAGGAAGGCTTCCTCCCAGACGGAGGAAAGGAGCGCGATGCCCACGACGTCCCGCAGGAAGCAGTTGATGGGCAGATAGAGCGCGAAGGCGACCAGGAACCACTGATGCAGACCAAGGCAGTTGATCCAGCCGAAGACGACGCTGCCTTCCGTGATCCGCCGGTAAAAGCGTCCGACGGCGCGGAGCGCGTGACAGCAGAGGCTCTGCTCTAACAGGAGCCCGAAGCGCTGCCAGAGCGCCAGCAGCCGCGCGCAGAAGCGCCCGTACAGAGAGCGCGGCGTCGGATCCTCCGCCTCGCAGAAGCGGTCCCAGACCCGGCGGCTCAGGCTGCTCTCATAACGCGCGCCGAGCGCGCTGCCCAGCGCGTGCACGGCGCTCTCCCGCCACTTCAGGCGGAAGAAGGCCCCGAGGCGCAGGAGCAGCTGTATGAAAAGGCTGTTTTGCAGCAGTCGCGTCATGATCCGCCCTTCTTATTACTGCGCTTCCCCGCCGATCTCGACGTAGCGGATGGTCGCGAGGCATTCCAGCCTCTGCGTCTTCAGCGTGTAGTTCTCCTTGCCGGCCCGGACCTCCTGGCTGCCGATCTTCGGCACCGGCGTATCCGCCGCCACCTTGCTCTCGATGCGGACGCAGATGTTCTTGCGCACCGGATCCACAGCGTTCACCAGGCGTCCGTCGTCCGTGAGGACAGAAACCTCGAAATCCTCCAGCCAGAGATCCGTGATGGTCGCGGAAAGGTAGGCGTTGCCGGCCACGAGATGCTCGCCGACGAGATCCTGCCGCAGGGCTTCGTTGTAGATGCGGGGATAGGCGCCGATCACGACGGCCTCCACCACCATGTCCTTTTCCGGGGCGATGCTGTTCTGGATGTGGCTCCCGGCAAGCTTCCAGCCGATGCCGGCCACCACGGCCACGATCAGCAGCAGCAGCAGCAGATCCACGATGTTGAAGCGGCCTTTCCGGCCTTCAGATCCTGTCATCTCTAGCGTCCTCCCATCTATCCTTCAAAGCGGATGCCCCGCTCTGCCAGCGTCTTCACCATCTGCGCCACCCGGCTGTCCCAGGAACAGGCGCGGCCGGCTTCCATCCTCGCTTTTTCCAAGGCGGGCCCGTCCGGCCCTTCCGCCTCCGCCAGCGCCCTGCGGCAGCCCTCCGCGAAAGCTTCCGGGCCTTCGCAGATCTGCACCAGCGCCCCGAAATCGCGCACCTGCCGGGGTTCCGGCGTGCTGACCAGCGGCTTGCCCGTGGCCAGGTACTCATAGAATTTCAGCGGGCTCACGTCCTTCGAAAGCGCGTTCCCCCGGAAGGGATTCAGGCAGACGTCGAACTGCCGGATCTGCGCCGGAAGCTCCGTCTGCGGCATCAGCCCCAGGAACTTCACGTTCGGCTGCGCCTGCAGCCGGCTCAGGTCCACGCCCGGCAGGCTGCGGCCGATGATGCGCAGTTCTCCCTCGGGGAAGGCCTTCGCCACGGCGAGCAGGCAGTCCTGGTCGATGCATTCCTGCAGCATGCCGACGAAACCGAAGACCGGTCCGCCCGGCTCCGTCCTCCGCCCGGCCGCCTGGGAAAAGAGCGGGTAGTTGACGCCGTTCGGGATGAGCTCCGTGTGCTCGTTGTACTGTATCAGTGTATCATAGAGGCCTTCCGCCGTACAGAAGACCTGCGTGCAGCGTCGCGCGAGGTCCTCCTCCATGCGGTCCACCACGGCGGGGTCGATGTGACCCGGGTAGGCGGAATGCCGGTCCACGCAGTCGTAGACGACGCCGCAGTTCGGGATCAGGTCCGCCAGGTCGCAGGAGGTCGGCGAGTAGCACCAGAGCAGCGGCTTTTCGAAGCCCTGCTCCCGCATGCGCTGCCGGACGTAGCGGGCAAAACGCTTCTGGTTGCGGCGGTTGATCCAGCGGTGCTTGTTGAAGAAGGGCCAGACCGGCGGGGCGCCGTAGACCGTGATGTTCTCCCGCACGGCCACGCCTTCCTCCCGCCAGGTATTCAGCTTCTCCTTCGCCTTCGGATCCTTCAGGGGCGCGATGAGGCTCACCGGCGGGTCGAAATAGAGGACCTCCGCGCCGGGCAGACGTTCCATGACGTTCTGCTTCCGGCTCGGGAAAGGAAGATAGCTCGCGGTCGAGATGCAGAGCACTTGTGTTTTCTTCATGCGTTTCCTCTTCAGTCTTTATGCTTCGCAGGCAAAGAGCAGCCGCGCCGCCTCTTCGCCGTTCCTGCCTTCCATCCGGCGCAGTCCGGCCGCCGCTTCCGCCGCCCGCGCGCGCCGCCCGCTCCCGAGCGCCCGGTCGATCTCGGCGCAGAGCCGCTCCAGCGTCAGTTCGTCCAGATCGATGCTGCTGTCCGAGCCGATGCTGCTCAGAAAGCTGCTGACCTTGACGTCGTAGGAGATGCCGACCACCGGCGCGCCGCCCATGGTCGCGAAGACCAGCGCGTGCAGACGCATGGCGACCACCACTTCCATGGAGCCGAGCATGCCCATGAGCTCCTCCGCGCTGTGCCTGCGGGTCCCGGCGTAGCAGGGCGCTTTCACGAAGGGCAGCACCTTCTCCGCCGCCGCGATGTCCTTCGGGATCTCCGCGGGCAGGAAGACCGGCGTCAGGCCGTAGCGTTCATACGCGTAGTCCGCCGCGGCCGCCAGCAGCTCCGGCCGGTCGAATCCGGGCCAGCTGCGGATGCAGAAGCCGATCTTTTTGCCCTCTGCCGGGATGCCGTCCGCGGCGAAGGCGCGCGAGACCAGCTCGCCGCGCAGGGGCTCCAGGTTGACCGTGGGATCCGCCGCCAGCGCGATCAGCGGCCGGTCCACGCCCATGCGGGCCAGCTCCGCCACGGATTCTTTGTCCCGCAGCGTGATGACCTCCGCCGTTTCGTTCAAGGTCTTCGCCGAGCGGCGCCGGTTGCTCTCCGAGAGGATGGGACCGATGCCGCAGCCGTACATGATCACCCGGCAGCCGCAGCGCTTCGCCATGCGCAGGGTGAAGAGATAGAAGTAGAGCGAGCGGGAGGAGGTGACGTCCTGGATGAGGCTGCCGCCGCCGTTGATGAAGAGCTTCGCCCGCTTCAGGTGCCGGAGGAAGGAGAAGACGTTGAAGATGTAGAACGAGTTGACGTGGTGCACCAGCCTCGTTTCCCTGCGCTTGCGCGACATGACCCAGAGCGGCATGTCCGGGTCCAGGCTGCGCATCTGCAGGAGGATGGCTTCCAGGATGGCTTCGTCGCCCGCGTTTCCCCTGCCGTACGCGCCGCAGATGACGGCGCCCTGTCTGCCCCGCATCCGCTTCCTGCGCAGGAGGCTCTCATAGACCTGCTGCTGCAGCTCCGCCATGCGGTCCAGCGAATACTCGCGCCGGGCCTTCTGAAAGAGGCTCTCCGCCATGCGGCAGCGCAGCGCGCTGTCCCCGGCCAGGCGCAGCAGATACTCGCTGAAGCGCGCCACGTCGCCGGGCTGGAAGAGATAGCCGTCCACGCCGTCCTGGATGAGGGCCGGGATGCCGCCCACGGCGGTGGCGATGGCGGCGCAGTGCTGGTACGCGCCCTCCAGCAGGGAGTACGGAAAGCCTTCCGAGAGCGAGGAGAGCACGTTGATGTCCACCCCGCTGTAAAAGCCGCGGATGTCGCTGATCCAGCCGACGAATTCCACGCGTTTCTCCACGCCCAGGTCTCTGGCCAGGCGCCGCAGCTTTTCTTCGTCCTCGCCCACGCCGGCGATGCGGAGCAGGAGGCGCGGTTCCTTCTGCAGGGCGATCTGGAAGGCGCGGATGGTGGTGGAGAGGTCCTTGACGGCCGTGAGACGGGCCGCCACGCCCACCACGATGTCGCCCGTTTCGGAGGGGCTGCGCCCCTCTTCCGGCGCGCCGCTGAAGTCCAGGCCGTTGAAGATGGTGTAGATCTTCTGCGGGTCCGTGCCGTGGGCGATGAGGCTGTCGCGCGTGGTGTCGGAGACGGCCACGTAGCCGTCCATCCGCTTCAGGGCCTGCAGGTTCATGTTGCCGATGGAGATCTGCTTGAGCGGGCTGCTCAGGTAGTCCATGCGGGGATCGGAGTGGACGGTGGTGAGGAGCGGGATGCCGCGCAGGCGCTTGACCATGCCGCCGATGATGTTGGCTTTGGCGCCGTGGCAGTGGATCAGGTCCGGCTTCTCCGCGTCGACGATGCGCAGGGCTTCCCGCAGGTCCGCGAAGATGTTCGGGCCGTGCTGCATGTCGCGCACATCCAGCCCGAGGGCGCGGGCGTCCTCGGCAAACTCGCCTTTGCGGAAGGAGACCAGGACGATCTGCTGCTCCTCGGAAAGGCGCTTTGCCAGAGAAAGGATATGGGTCTTGGCGCCGCCGATGTCACCGCCGCCGGCGAACTGGATGATCTTCATGCAATATTCCTCGGTCTTGAAGGGTCTTTTTGTCCCGGGAGGCGCTATGCCTTTGCCGGGACACACACAAGCTGCCCACAGTTCTCAAAAGCTCTGGCCGGGTGACGGGAGGCGGGTCCCCTCAAGCGAGGAGCACCTGCACCGCAGCGCAGAGGGATACCGACCGGCAGGACCCGGCCGAGACCTTAGCTTAATACAGACAGTATACCATCTTGGCCATCTGGCCGCGCGTCACGGGATCCTGCGGGAGCAGCTTCCCGTTCGAGCCGGAGATGACGCCCTGGCTCAGCAGGCTGCGCAGGTACGGCGCCGCCCAGCCAGCCACGCTGCCGCCGTCCGGGAAGCCCGCGAGATCCGTCTCCGCGTAGCCGCGCGCCTGGCTGCGTCCCAGGATCGTCATGGCCTCCTGCCGCGAGATGGAGCTGTTCGGCTTGAAGTAGAGCTTTCCGCTCGCGCTGTCCAGGCTGCCCGTCACGTAGCCCAGGCTGTACATCGCCTTCACCTGGGAGAGCGCCCAGGCGGGGATCTCCGTCAGGTCCGCGAAGGGCAGCTCCACCGCGCTGTAGGCGGAAAGGTCCTCCACCAGCCAGTTCGACATGATCACCGCGAACTCGCTGCGGCTCATGTTCTTGTCCGGCTGATAATAGAGACCGTCGTCTTTTTTCACGCCGTTGATGATCCCCTGCGCGCGGAGATAAGTCGTATAGCGCTCCGCCCAGTGCCCTGCCATGTCCGCGAAGGGCGCTTCCTCCCCGTCTCCGGGGATCTCATAGAAGAAGCGGCTCAGGTTCCCGCTGAGGTCGCTCGCGAGCAGGCTGATCTTGTGGCTCCGCCCGTCCGCCTCCGGCAGCTGTGCCGTGAGGAAGCCGCCGCTGAGCGTGAACGCGAGCGGCGCGCCGTCGAAGCTGAGCGCGATCTGAGAGCCCGCGGGATTGGGATCGCCCGCGTCGCTGATCAGGGCCCGGAAGACGCCGGCCTCCGCGCCGCCGCCGATCTCCGGCGGATCCAGATCCGTCAGCGCGTCTTCCAGCAGCAGGAACTGGTCCAGACAGAAACTGCCCTGCGCCTCTTCTTTTTCGCTCGATACGCTGATGCCGCGGAAGAGGCTCGCGTTCTCCGGCAGCGCCACCAGGACCTGCTTCCATTCCCGGCTCTCCAGGCTGCCGGCATCCAGCAGCGTCTCGCCGGCATCGGTCTTGAAGTGCAGCTGCAGGCGGTCCGTGCCGCCGTCGCCGCGCAGCCAGAAGCTGATGCAGCGGCTCTTGCCGCTCAGGTGCTGTCCGATGCTGAGGAGCGCCGTCTCCTCGTCCGTTGCCGAGATCTCATAATCCACCTTCATGCTCTGCTCGCCGTAGCGCACCAGGCTCTTATCCCGCAGGATCTCCGTCCGCAGGCGTTCCGGATCCGTGCTGCTGAAGAGGATGTTGCTGCCCTCAAAACCTTCGAAGCGCAAATTGCCGCTGCTGACCTTGACGGACGCGGAAGCGCTGACACCGCCGACGCTGACCGTGACGCTCCCCTCTCCCCGGTTGCTCGCGGTGAAGACGCCGCGTTCATCGATGCTCCCGATGCCGCCGCTGACCGACCATTCGTAGCACGCCGGCGCGTCCCGCAGGATCTGATGCCGGAAGAAGCTCTGGGCGCTGAAGCTGATCTCCGTGCCCTGCTCGACGTTCAGGCTGCTGACCGCGCTTCCGTTCCGCAGCAGGACGACGCTGTCCGGACGGTCCACGACCAGGACTTCCGCCTCGCCCTCGGCGCCGCCGCCGCTGACGGAGACCTGTCCTTTTCCGGCCGCTCCGGCCAGGAAGACGCCCTCTTCGCTGACGCTCCCGATGCCGCCCGTGACGTCATAGGAAAGGCGCGCGGGAAGCTCGCAGGCGTAATAGCCCTTGTCCGTGGCCTTGACCTCAAAGCCGACCTCCGCGCCCTTGAGGAGCTGCAGCGAATAGGGATAGAGATGCAGATGCGCCGCGCTGCCCGTGGAGGAGGCACGGTTGAGGAGCAGGATGTAGTTGGCGCAGCGCCGCAGCGCGCCCTCGGAAGGCAGGCCGACCTCTTCCGGCGCTTCGCAGCCGGGATAGAGCGCGAGGAGCGCCGTGGAGCCGCCGCCGTCCAGATTGACCGCCTCCACGCAGCCGAGCTCGAGCATGCGGTAAGCCAGATCCTGCAGGCTGCTGCCGATGCTGTGCCCGCTGCGGCGGCCGTCCACCGTGTAGAGGACGACGTTTCCGTCGCTGCGGACGCCGAGCGCCGTGCGGGGATTCAGGCCGGTGTCCGTGCTCTTGACGTTGGTATAGCCGCCGCTGACCAGACTGCCGTAGCTGCCGATGGCATAGGCCGCCTCCGCCCAGCGCGGGTCTGTGATGAACAGATCGACGCGGACCGTATCCCCGGGCTGCAGGGCCCGCAGAGAGGACAGCGCGCCCACATAGGAAGTGTCCGAAGCGATGGAGAGCATCAGGCGGTCCTCCGCGAGGATGGCGCCGCCGCTGGTCTCCGCCGTGCTCAGGACGCTGCATTCCAGGCTGCTGCCCAGGCGCAGCTCGCCGCGGTCGATGGAGAGCATGACGTTGCAGCTGTCCATGGACGCTGCCGTGCTCTCCCCGTAGTCGCTGCTGTAGAGCATGAGCCCGGAGTTTTTGCTCAGGTTCTTGTTGAAGGAGACGTTGTTGAAGCTGCCGAAGGCTTCGTTGTCCGAACGCAGGCCGATGCTCAGGCCGGCGCTGCCGATCAGGACGCTGCCGTCCCGCAGAAAGCCGACCGAGGGATACTGGCTGTATTCGGAGCTCCGCAGCAGCCCGTCCTTCACCACCAGACCGATGGCCACGCCGTTGGCGGTGTCGAAGATGTCGCCGTTCAGGATGGCCAGGACCTGCTGCCCCGCCTCCTTCGCCTGCTCCAGGACCGTCCGGAACGCCGCCGCGCCGCGGATGTCGTTTCCGTAGGCGACCACGGCTTCCACGGTGTCGTCCGGGTCGTAGACCACGTAGTTTTCGCTGACCCGGTCCGCGCGGGCGCTGTTCCAGAACAGCGTTTGCTGCAGTTCGGCGCCGCGCGCGAGGCGCAGGCTGCTGCCGCCGATCTCTTCTCCCAGGGCGGAGGCCGAGACGCTCACGGGCGCGGCCGCAAGGCTCAGCGATAAGGCAAGCGCCGCCGCGCGGCGCAGGATCTTATTTGAAATCATGTCCGATCTTTAATTCCTTTCTGTTTCCGCGCTGCCGCGCAGGCTGCGGAACGCTTCCGGCAGGGCCTCTATGATGTCCGAGGCCACGAGGCTCTCTTCGCCGAGGCGCGCCGCGGCCAGATCCCCGGCCAGGCCGTGCAGATAGACGCCGCAGCAGGCCGCTGCGAAGGGAGCGATCCCCCTTGCCAGCAGAGCCGCGATGAGGCCGGAGAGGACGTCTCCGCTGCCGGCGGTCGCCATGCCGGGATTCCCGGTCCCGTTTTGCAGAAGATGTCCGTCCGGATCCGCCACCAGAGTGCCTGCGCCCTTCAGCACCGCCACGGCGCCGTAGCGCTCCGCGAGCGCTTTGGCAGCGCCGCTCCGCGCCGCGTTGATCTCCCGCGCGGAGCAGCCCAGAAGGCGGCCGGCCTCCCCGGGGTGCGGCGTCAGCAGAAGGCGCGGGCCGCCGTTCCCGCCGGCCGCCTTCTCCGCCGCCAGGCGGGCCAAAGCGCTGTCTTCCGCCAGGCAGTTCAGCGCGTCCGCGTCCAGGAGCAGCGGTCCCTGCCAGTCCAGCAGCAGCCGCCGGATCCGGTCCCTGCTTTCCATCCCGCTGCCCAGGCCCGGGCCGGCATAGACCGCCGTGGCTTCCGCAAGCCCTTTCTGGAGCTGGTGATGCGGAAGGCAGGTGGCCTCCGGCACCGCGCTGTGCAGGGCGGGAAACAGCGCCTCATCCGTGCAGACGCGCATCAGGCCGGCGCCGCCCCGCAGAGCCGCGCGCGCGCTCAGGATGGCGGCGCCGCCCATGCCGGGGCTGCCGCAGAGGCCGAGCACCCGGCCGAACTCTCCTTTGTGGGCTTCTTTCCGGCGCGGCGGCAGGCAGGCCGCCACCGTCTCGCGTTCGATGCTGCGGATCTCTTCCAAGACGCGCTCCTTTCATGGATGATAAATACTCATAGATATTTAATTTTAGCCTTTTTTTCGCTTTCCGTAAAGGCTTCTTCCGCAGAAAAAGCGCGGGTTTTTCTTTACGCCGGCCCGCTTTCATGGTAGGATATTGCCACCATCCCGAACCCGTAAAGGAGTGCCTGTCTTATGGAGACCTTCAAGACTTTTTGCGTCATATTCCTCGTGATCTGTGTCCTGCTCGCCATCCTGCTCTGCACCGGACATCTGAACTTCCTCATCGAGCTGATCGACGAAGCCCGCGGCGTCAAGAGCAGCCTGGCCCTTCCTGCCCTTTTCTCTTAGGGAGCCGTCATGAGCGCGTTCGAGATCGTCATCGTCGCCATCGCGGTCCTGGTGGTGCTGGTCACCGCCGTCTTCTTCCTCCTCCTCTTCACCGGAAGGCTGACGAGCTTCTTCGCCTGCGGAGAGGAGCTGGAGCCCACGCCGCGGCAGAAAA
Source organism: Bacillota bacterium (assembly GCA_016282655.1). GTDB lineage: Bacteria > Bacillota > Clostridia > Peptostreptococcales > Anaerovoracaceae > JAEELK01. The sequence continues at coordinate 11,092 of JAEELK010000152.1, forward strand.
AAGCCATGGCCGAGGCGGAGGCCAAAGCCGGAGCCGCGGAGGACGCGGCCCGGGCGGAGGACGCGCCGGAGCCGAAAGATCCGCAGTAAACAAAAGGCCGGACAGCAGACGCTGTCCGGCTTTCTTTTTCATAGGCCGTCCCCTTCGGGGAACCGTTTCCTTCGAAAAGCCCGCGCTTCGCAGGCTTCTTTTCCTTTTTGCGGCCGGGATCAATAGCCCAGCTTCTCGTTGATCAGATAGATCGCCGTCGGCACCGCGTAAGGCTGCCGGTCGATGATCAGCGTGGCGTTGCAGATGCGGTCCGGCGAATTGCAGTTCATGCAGCGGCCGAGCTCCGCGCAGGGCGTCTTGCGGCCCAGGCGCTTGCAGTTCGGCGGCGCGGCAACGTTCTTGATGCGCAGATAGGCCTCGTCCAGGCTGCCGGTGATCTTGTTGACGCCGGCGACGATCAGGAGCTGCTTGTGCCCGAAGAGCATGCCGGCCAGCCGGTTGCCGCTGCCGTCGATGTTGACGAGGCTGCCGGTCTCCGTGATGGCGTTGCTGCTGCTGAGGTAGAAGTCCGCGAGCGCCGCTTTCCGGTCGTTCGCGACCCGCTCCTCCGGGGTGGCGCCGCCGTGGCGGATCACGTCGCATCCCTTGGCTTCCAGGGCTTCCAGAAGGCCCATCTCCGCCAGCGTGACGGAGCCGCCGCAGCCCACGCTCACGCCGGCTTCGATCCGCTTTACGATATCTTCTTTGGCTTCCGCCGCGGTCTCAAAATATCTCGCTTCAAACCCATGCTGCCTGAGATTCTCCAGTGTCCGTTCCACACGTCCGTCCATGTGAAGCTCCTTTCTGTTTCCTCCTTGCGTTCCGCGCCTCGTGCGCCGGAACCTTTCTTTCATTTTAGCGGATAGGCTTGCAATCTTCAAGCAAATCAAAGTATAATAATTGAATCGAAAGGAGTCGTCCGGCATGGAGATGGAACTGGAACGGCAGCGGGAGGAATCCCTCGAGATCGTCCTCGACCTGCTGAAAGAAAAGAAATACGTGCCGGCCCGTCAGGAGCTTCTCACCAACAACAGCGTCGACATCGCGGAGATGCTGGAGGAGATCCGGGACGAGCTCGGGCTTGACGTTGCCATCATCATGCTGCGCTCCCTGCCCAAGGACGTCGTCGCGGACGTCTTCGCGGAGCTCAGTTCGGACAGCCAGGTGGAGATCATCGGCGGCATCACGGACAAGGAGATCAGCTACATCATCGCCGAGATGGACTTCGACGACATGATCGACGTCCTGGAAGAGCTGCCCGCCAACCTGGTGGACAAGATCCTGGACCGCGCGCCGAAGGAAGAGCGCAAGCTCATCAACACCTTCCTCCACTATCCGGAGAACAGCGCCGGCAGCATCATGACGCCGGAGTACATCTCCCTGAAAAAGGACATGACGGTGAGCGAGGCCCTCGCCCGCATCCGCGCGCACGGCAAGGACAGCGAGACCATCTACACCTGCTACGTCAAAGACGAGAGCCGCCGTCTGATCGGCCTCGTCTCCCTGCGGAGCATGGTGGTCGCGGAGAGCAGCACGAAGATCGAAGATCTGATGATCCCCAGCGACGACCTGATCTGCGTCAACGTGCTGGACGACCAGGAGACGGTCTCCTCCCTCTTCACGCGTTACGGCTTTCTGGCCCTTCCGGTCGTGGACAAGGAAGAGCGCCTCGTCGGCATCATCACCGTAGACGACATCCTGGACATCATCGAAGAAGAGACCACGGAGGACATCCAGAAGATGGCCGGTGTGGCCGCCTCCACGGACGAGTATCTGGACACCAGCGTCTGGCAGCACATGAAGAACCGCCTGCCCTGGCTGATCTTCCTGATGATCTCCTCCATGATCACCGGCGCCATCATCGTCCGCTTCGAAGGCCTGCTCTCGCAGGTGATCTCTCTGGTCTCCTATCTGCCGCTGCTCATGGGCACGGGCGGAAACTCCGGCTCGCAGGCCGCCACGCTGGTCATCCGCAGCCTTTCCATCGGCGAGCTGGACCTCCGGGACGCCGGAGCCGTCTTCTGGAAAGAGATCCGCGTCGGCTTCTGCGCCGGCCTCATCCTCAGCATCCTGAACTGCGCCAAGATCCTGCTCATAGACGGAGAGCCGCTTCTGGTGGCGATCACCGTCTGCGGCTCACTTCTTCTTGTTATCATGCTGGCCAAATCCATCGGCGCCATGCTGCCGCTCCTGGCCAAGCGTCTGAACGTGGACCCCGCCCTCATGGCGAGCCCCATGATCGCCTCTCTGAACGACCTCATCACCGTCGTCGTCTATTTCCTGCTGGCCACCAGCATCCTCGGCCTTTAGTCCTCTTTGCGATACATGTTCTTGGCCGCGCGTTTGACCACGCGGGAGACCCCGGAATCCTTCTGCGGGTCATAGACCGCCATGCCGGCGGAGAAGGAAACGCGTCCGTTGCCGTAGTCTGAGATCTGCTCCGCGGCGCGGATCTCCTCCCGCAGTTTTTTCAGCAGCGCCTGGCGCGCATCCAGATCGACGTCTTTCAGGATCACCGCGAACTCGTCTCCGCCGATGCGGAAGACCGGACTGTGCCGGAAGACCCGGCCCAGGATCTTTCCGCAGCTGCGCAGGCACTGGTCGCCCGCGGCCTGCCCCCAGCGCTCGTTCACCTTCTGCAGCCCGTTGATGTCGCAATAGACCACCGCGAACTCCAGCGCTTTTTCCATGCCCATGCGCTCTGTGAGCGCCTCGACCTCATCCGTATAGGCGGCGATGTTCTTCACGCCGGTCAGGGCGTCCAGATTGGCCCTGCGCTCGGTCTCGCGCAGCTTCTTCTGCGCGTTCTCGAGCTGCGCGCTGCGCTCCGCTTCGCGGCGGATCTGCGCGTCCACGTCGGTGAGGGTCATGATGGCATGGCGCGCGTCCTGATCCCGGTTCGCGTTCAGGAAGCGGATCTCCAGATAGTGTTCGTCGCTGCCGCGGCGCTCCCGGTAACACGCGCTCATCTCCCCGTCCGAGCGCAGCTGCTCCCGGATCAGCGCGGGATCCGCAAAGGCGCGCATGAACTCGCGGTCCTCCGCGACCACGTGCTGCTCCACGTAGGCCTTTGCGCGCACGGAGTACGGCTCGTCTCCGCCGGTCCGGAACTTCCTGTCCTCATTGCCCTCATAGCAGGTCACTCTGTCGCTCTCCAGGTCGATGTAGTCCACCGCCACGTAGGCTTCCGCAAGCCGCTGCGCCAGTTCGTGGATCTGCTGCTCCTCCCGCGTCTCCATCTCCGTTCCGCGCATGTCGAAGAGCAGGCAGTCTTCCCGATCCGGCGCCTTGGAGGCGCGGATCCGGTACGGCACTTCCGAGCCGTTTTGGAGCACGGGGACAAAGATGAGGTATGCGCTGTGGTTCTTCAGATAATCCAGGATCTTCCGCCGGTCGATGTCCAGCCTGAAATTCTGATAGCGCCGCTCGCTGATGATCCGCTGAAAGAAGCCGTCGAGCCGGTACGGCGCGTCCAGTTCCCGCTCGATCTCCGCGTAGAGTTCTTCAAAGCAGGGGCTCCCGTGATGCGAGACCACTTCGTCGCTGTCCGTCTTCACGTACCAGGTCATAAACGGTCCTTCCGGCAGCGCGTGGAAAGAAACGCTCCGCTCTCCGGGCAGTGATCCTTCCGGCTCCGCCTGCGCTTTGCCCTGCCCGGGGAAGGTCCCCTGCAGATGATCGCTCAGCAGATAGAGATACTCGTCCTCATCCGGAAAGGAAAAGCCGCTGTCCTGAAAGCTGACGGTGATGCCGCCGATGATCTTGAGGAAGGCGCAGTAGCGTTCGAAGGGTTCTCCCGCTTTGATCCTGCCCGCGTCCATCTCCTTGCGGATGGCCGCTTCCAGCCCGGAGCCGTCATAACAGGTCCGGAAAAAAGCGCGGCTGCTGTCCGGAACGTCCTCGCCCCGGAAAAAGCGGTACTCAAAAAGGAATCCGAGCGGATTGTTCTCCGCGCTCTCCTTGGAACTGGCGATGATCTTGCGCAGCGCCTGCCACAGGTCCATGCTGCTGAGGTCCAGCGGCGACCACTGCTCCATCTGCCTGCGGACGATCAGCAGGAAGAGGTTCTCCTTCGAGATGAAGCGCTGGGAGAAGAGTCCTTTGGAAACGCCGGCCTTCTCGGCCATATGTTCGATGCGGGCGCCGGAAAAGCCTTTGAGCGCGAATTCCGCCAGCGCGGCATCCAGCATCCGCGCGTTGCTCGCTTCTCTTTTCTGTTCTTTGATCTGTGGCATAGCTGCTCTCTTTCTATTCGTAGTTTTTGTTTACTAAACAAAACAATTGTAATTATAATTGCTTATAAAGTCAAAACTTTTTTAAGAAAAGAGAAAAGAGCCGTCAGAACGACGGCTCTCTCTTTTGCAGGAGCAGCGCTCCTGCGCTTTATTCCTCATTCCGGTATACGCACGCTTCCCCGGCTTCCATGAGATAGATCGCATCCACCTCTTTGTCGATCAGCGGAACGTGATCCTCCGCCGAGAAGCGCACGCAGGTGCCGCAGGAAGAGCTGAACCTGCGTGGCACCGGCATCAGTTTGCTCTCCACTCCCATGCGTTCCAGTTTCCTTGCAAACTGTGTGGCTCCGAAATGATGGAAAAAAGTCGCGATGTAGTCAGGCATCTTAGGCTTCGACCAGGATGGCCCATTCCTCTCCCCGCTCTTCTACGCGGAAGGTCTTTTTCTGGTGATCCAGGAGACGGGAAACGTTGCCGAGCGCGGTGGGATTGTCGATCAGGACTTCGAGCTCAGCGTCCGTCTTCAGGGCGTTTTGTGTCATCAGGACCGGTTCCGGGCAGGAACGGCCTCTGGTATCGATGGTTCTTTTTGCCATGATCTTCTCCTTTCTAAGCCTGATCTGCTTTCTGCAGGTTGGTGAACGCGACGACCAGCATGACGATCAGCGCGATGATGACGGCGATGCGGCCGTTCATGGTCGTGCCGGCGGCAGAGGAGGCCAGTCCGAAGTTGTGCGCAAAGGCGGCGCCGAGGAAGAGTCCGAGCACGGTGACCGCGGAATCGGAATTGCCTTCGCCGGAGAGGATCAGCTGACGCAGCGGGCAGCCGCCCAGCAGGACACAGCCGAAGCCGACGGAGAGCATGCTCAGGAAGTTCCAGAGGCCGTCCACGTGCGCGATCGGCTGCTCCGCGAAGCCGGCGTGGAAGAAGCCGAAGCAGAGGTTCAGGATCAGCGCGGCGACCAGGATGCCCAGGAAGCCGAGCAGGAGCGTGACGTCTTTGAACATGACCAGGTCGCGCAGACCGCCCACCATGCAGAGCCTGGTGCGCTGCGCGATGGCGCCGACGACGAGGCCGGCGATCAGGGCGACGATGATCGGAGCGTGCTTGGAGCCGGGGCCCTCCGCGGAGAAGGCCAGCAGCGCCGGGAAAGCGACGAGCAGGATCAGCAGCAGGACGTTGATGATGGTGATGCCCGCGCCTTCGAGCTTCGTCTGCGCGTAGGTGCGCTTCAGGCTGTAGCCTTTCTTCAGGAAGAACACGCCGACCAGGATGCCGCAGAAGAATCCGATCAGGCCGATGATGGCGTTGAAGTCACCGCCCGCGATGCGCAGCACCATGCGGAGCGGGCAGCCCAGGAAGACCAGGGCGCCGATCATGACGAAGAAGCCCAGGACGAAGCGGATCAGCGGGGAAGAACCCCCTTTGGGCCGAAAGTCCTTTTTGAACAGCGAGATGAGAAATGCGCCGCAGACCAGTCCGATGATCTCCGGACGAATGTACTGTACCACGCCCGCGCTGTGCAGCTTGACGCCGCCGGCGATGTCGCGGATAAAGCAGGCGATGCAGAAGCCCATGTTGGCCGGGTTGCCGAGCTTGACCAGCAAAACGGCGATGACGCCGATGATCAGGCCTCCGATGATGAGGTTGCGTTTTTCACTCAAGTCCAGATCCCTCCTTATTGTCTCTGAAAAACGAGGTGAAGATGTTACCCCATCATTATCCTTGCTCCCGGCGGAAAAGGAAAATCGTTCTTCTTTATGAAAGCATTGAAAAATGCGAAAAGATCGACTTTTTATATCGATCTTTTTTCCGCATGGAACCATATGTTCTCTGAATGATGCGCCGAAGGGCCCCGACGCCTTGCCGGGCCGCTCCGGAAGCTGCGGCTCAGCCTTCCCGTCTGCGAACGTAGCCCGTGGTGGTGACCTGCGCCAGAAGCCGCTCCGCCTCGTCCAGGATGCGGATGCTGTAGACGCAGACCCGGCTGCTGCGGCGCAGCGGCTCCGCATACGCAAACATCTTTGCGCCTTCCGCGGGCTGCAGAAAGCGGATGTCTGAATCCAGGGAGACCGTCAGATCGCCCTCCCCCAGCACAGCTTCCTGATTGGTCGCCACGGCGAAGGCGAAATCCGCCAGCGTGAAATACACGCCGCCCATGACGCCGCCCGCGGCGTTGCGGTGGCGTTCGTCCAGATCCACGGCGCAGCAGGCGGTGCCGGGCGCCGCGCTGACGATATACATGGCGCTTTCCGTGGCGTAGCGGTCCTTTTGAAACGCTTCCCGAAGCGCGTTCAGTCGATCCATAGTCCATTCCTCCATCCGGCGGGGTGCCGATCCGTACGGAGCCCGCGGCACGATCTGCCGCGTCCCCGCCTGAAAGCATTATAGCAGAACAGGAGCGCTCTCCGAAAATTTTTTCGCAAAAATCAGAACAAATGTTTACATCGCCTTCGGAATGGATTAGAATAAGAACGATCCAAGCAGGAAAGGAGCCCTTCGAATGGAAGCTCTCAAAGAACGCGAAAAGCAATTGCTTTCTTATATGAAGTCGGAGATCAAGGCCAAGGGATATCCCCCCACCGTCCGCGAGATGTGCACGGCGCTCGGCATCCGCTCCACCTCCACCGCCCACGCGCTGCTCGCGGCGCTGGAGAAGAAGGGCTACGTCCGCAAAGACCCGGCCCGTCCGCGCGCCATCGAGATCCTGGACTACGAGGAAGCGAACGAGCTGCACGCGCGCAACACGCACTACCAGCAGCCGGATGCGCCGGAAAACGTCTCCTCCGTCCCGGACGTGGAGAACATCCCCGTGGTCGGCCGCATCGCCGCCGGCAGCCCCATCCTGGCCGAGCAGAACATCGAGGACAGCTTCCCCGTTCCCGCCCGCTATCTGAAGGGCGGCGATCATTTCCTGCTCACCGTCCACGGCGAGAGCATGGTGGAGGCCGGCATCATGGACGGGGACTACATCCTGGTCCGCCAGCAGAACAGCGCCAAAAACGGAGACATCGTGGTCGCCATGCTGGACGGCTTCGAGAGCGAGGCCACCGTCAAGACCTACTACAAGGAGAACGGCCACATCCGTCTGCAGCCGGAGAACGCCTCCATGAGCCCCATCCTCGTCAAGGACGTGCAGATCCTGGGTCTGGTCAAGGGCGTCTTCCGCTACTTCTAAGCGCAGGCTCAAAGCCCGGCCTTCGCCCCGGGCAGGCGCCGTGCAGGACACGAAGCAAAATCAAAGACCGCAGCATCCGCTGCGGTCTTTTTTCGTCTGCCTGTATTGCGCTCTTTCCGCGGCCGGGAACGGCGCGCCGACACTACTCCACCGCGTCGTTCAGGGCCTTCAGGATGCCGCGGGCCGCGCCGAGCGCGTACTGCTCCACGAACTCGTCCGTCAGCATGTAGGCCAGATCCTCCGCGTTGGAGAGGAAGGCCCCTTCGATGATGATGGCCGGCATCTGGGTCTTGTTCAGCACCGCCAGCGCCGGGCTGCTCTTGATGCCGCGGTCTTCCAGACCCAGGGTCTTCAGAAGCTCGCGGCGCACGCTGCCCGCGACCGTCTTGCTGTCCACGGCGTAGTTCTCTTCGCCTTCTTTGCTGTAGTAGTGCACCTCGGTGCCGTGCGGGGTCTCGTAGGTGGCGGAGTTGTTGTGCACGCTCACGAAGAGATCCGCCTGCCGCTCGTTCGCCATGGCCGGGCGGTCGTAGAGCGTCACGTAAACGTCTTTGTCCCGCGTCATGACGGTATTCGCGCCGGCCGCTCTCAGCAGTTCATTGAGCCGCAGCGCCACCGCCAGATTCACGTCTTTTTCGTTCAGAACGATCTTGCCGTCCTGCTTGCCCTGGGAGCCGACGTCGAAGCCGCCGTGTCCGGGATCGATGTAGATGAGCTTGCCCTGCATCCGCCAGTCCAGCTCCGGCAGGCCGAGCGCTTCCAGATCCGTGGAGCTTCCTTCTGTTTCGTCCTCGTCTTTCGGATCCGTTTCGTCCGCGGGGTCCTGAAGGTCCGAGTTCTCCGTGTCTTCGTCGGGATCGCCTGTGCCCTCCGTTTTTTCAGCGTCCTTGGAGGCTTCAAAATCGATGAAGAGGCTCATATGATCCTCCGAAAGGCTGACGCGGCCGGCCTGTTTTTCGTCCAGGTCCATCACGATGCGCACGGTCCCCTCTTCAAACTGCGAGTAGCGCACGGCATGGAAGATCTCGTTGTCCGTCTCCAGCGTACCGTAGCCGTCCGGCCAGACCGCGTTGAAGATGTCGATGCCGAAGCGGTCCGGATCCTGATAGGCCGTGGCCTTGTACTGCCCGAAGATGCCGTCGCCGACCACCACGATCCGGTAGCCGGTCTCGGTCTCGACGTAGGAGATGCCGTGCACGCGCGTCATCCGCTCGATCTGCGGCGAGTCCACGAGCACCGTGCGGGTCTCGTGGTCCCAGTCCACGCTGCACTGCAGCTCCTCCGCCACGAAGCGCACGGGGATGAGCGTGCGGCTGTCCACGATGCGGGCGGGCACGTCGAGCATGCGCCGGCTGCCGTTGACGAAGGCGGAGGTGCTGTCGATGAAGAGCTGCACTTTATAGTTGCCCATGGCGACCGTGACCATGCGGGCTTCGTTGTCCCAGGCAACGGTGGCGCCCATGGCCTCGAAGAGCGCCCGGGCCGGAATGAGCGTGCGCCCCTCCTCGATGATCGGCGGCACGTCCGTCTCCACCGGCGTGCCGTCCAGCTGCAGATGGACCGGCATCTGGCCCGCGTAGACCGCGGCGCCGGTCGCGGTTTCGTCGCCGAAGACCACGCAGGTCGTCAGCAGAAGGAACAAAACGAACAGGATCAGTGCTCTTTTTATATCTTGCATCAGGCTTCCCCTTTTGTGCATCCGAGGATATGAGAACAGATAGACATCGTAAGTATAACATCCTTTCCCGCGCAATAGAGCGGATCGCCGCCGATTGTAATATGAATGTAAATTTTTCTGTTGCTTTTTCAAAAGGCTTCCGTTATAATAGCATTCGTCAGCCGTGGGCGGTTAGCTCAGCTGGTTAGAGCGCTTGCTCGACAAGCAAGAGGCCGTTGGTTCGAGTCCAATACTGCCCACCAACGCAAAACGCAGCGATAGGCCCAGCCTATCGCTGTTGTATATGCCGCAGCGCGCGGCCCCGCCGGCCGCCTCCGCAGCAGGCAATACGAGCGCCCGTAGCGCAGCTGGATAGCGCGTCAGACTCCGACTCTGAAGGCCGCAGGTTCGACTCCTGTCGGGCGTACCACGAAAACCGCCGGCCCGGCGGTTTTCGTTTTTTATTCTTGGATCCGGACGGGACAGCATGCAGAAACGCGGCGCCTTGGCACGAAACAACGTAAAAGATCTGACGCAGGGGAACGCGTACCGCCTCATCCTCGTCTTTACGCTGCCCATCCTCCTGAGCCAGATCTTCCAGCAGCTCTACAACACCGTGGACGCGCTCGTCGTGGGCCGCTTCCTGGGGACCAACGCGCTCGCCGCCGTCAGTTCCTCCTTCAATCTGATCTTTCTTCTGGTCAGCCTCTGCGAGGGCCTCTTCATGGGCGCCGGCGTCGTCATCTCGCGCTACTTCGGCGCGGGCGACCGCGACCGGGTCTCCAGGGCCATCCATACGGACCTGGCCGTGGCCGCCGTCAGCGGCATCGCCCTCACGCTCGTGGGCGTCTTCTTCTCCCCCGTCCTCCTGCGCTGGATGAACACGGACCCGGACGTGATGCCGGAAGCCGTCTCCTATTTCCGCGTCTTCTTCGCGGGCTCCATCCCGCTCTGCTACTACAACTGCTGCCGCGGCATCCTGAACGCCGTGGGCGACAGCAAGCGCCCGCTCTATTATCTGATCCTCTCCTCTCTCCTGAACATCGTGCTGGACCTGCTCTTCCTGGCCGTCTTCGGCTGGGGCGTCTGGTCCGCGGCCTTCGCCACCATCCTGGCGCAGGGCCTGAGCTGCGCGCTCTGCTTCGCGCACCTCTTCCGGAAGGGCGAGGTCTACACCGTGGAGCTCCGCCGCGTCCGCTTCCACAGGGACATGCTGCGGGAGATCCTGCGCTACGGCCTGCCTTCGGCCGTGCAGAACTCCGTCATCGCCATCGCGAACGTGGTGGTGCAGTCGCAGATCAACCTCTTCGGCAAGTACGCCATGGCGGCCTACGGCGTCCACTGCCGGATCGAAGGCTTCGCCTTCCTGCCCATCACCAGCTTCTGCATGGCCGCCACCACCTACGTGGGGCAAAACCTCGGCGCAAGACAGTACGGCAGGGCAAAGCAGGGCGCCCGCTTCATCATCCTCATGGGGATGGTCGTGGCGCAGACGATCGGCGTATGCTACTACCTCTGGGCACCGGATCTGATCGGCCTCTTCGACAGCTCCGCGGAGGTGATCTTCTTCGGCAGCACGCAGGCGCGTATCTCCACGCTGGCCTATACGGTGCTCGCGCTCTCGCACATCATGGCGGCGGTCTGCCGCGGCGCCGGAAAAGCCTACGTCCCCATGTTCGTCATGCTCGGCGTCTGGTGCGTCTTCCGCCTCTTCTACATCATGGCGGTGGTGCATCTCTTCCACGATATCGTTTATATTTACTGGGCGTACCCGCTCACCTGGGTCATCACCGGCGTCATCTTCCTGCTCTACTATCTTTTATCCGACTGGGTGCATGGCTTTGAGCACGGGCGCGCCGGCGTGCGCTAGCATCCTGCGCGCAAAGCATCATCCATGCTCTGCGGCGCTCTCAGAACGGAGGTGTGAACGATGGTCCTCGGATGCATCATAGAATTCTCGGTCGGCGCGCTCTGCGTCGTCATGGGCCTGCTGATCTGGAAAAAGCAGAAGGTGTCGCTGATCCACGATTATCATCACAGGAACGTGAAGAAGGAAGACCTGCCGGCCTACACCAGGCTCTCTGGGATCAGCATGATCCTGATCGGCGGCGGGATCTGTGTGACGGGGCTGCTCAATCTCTTCGAGTCTTCCCTGTGGTGGATCCCTTTAACTGTCGGGATCGTGCTCGGCTTTCTCGTGATGAACATGGCGCAGAAGATGTACAACGGCTCCTGGTTCAGTTGATCGATAAGGAGGGTGATTTCAATGTTTCGTGAGATGAGACGCTTCAAGCAGCAGATCAGCGAGGAGGAATGCCTTCGCATCCTGCGGGAACAGCCGCGGGGCGTTCTCTCCCTGATCGGCGACGGCGGGTATCCCTACGGGATCCCGCTGGATCACTGGTATTCCGAAGAGGACGGCTGCCTCTGCTTTCACGGCGCGAAGGAGGGGCACAAGATCGATGCCCTGAAGGCCTGCGGCAAGGCCTCCTACTGCGTGATGGACGAAGGCTTCCGCAGAGAGGGAGAATGGGCGCTGAACATCCGCAGCGTCATCGTCTTCGGACAGATCCGCGTCGTGGAGGACGAGGACAGAAAACGCCAGATCTGCTCCGAGCTCTGCAGAAAGTTCACCGACGACGAAGCCTATCTGCAGCGGGAACTGGAGCAGGCGCTTCCCCGCGTCAACTGCCTGGAGCTGAAGATCGAGCACATGACGGGAAAGCTGGTCAACGAGTCTTAAA
>JAEELK010000153.1 GCA_016282655.1 Bacillota bacterium
ATCGCGGGCGGTTCCGATGTGATCGTGGACAGAGATGCCGGTAAAAAGAATTATGATTCGCTCGTAGACATCATGGGTGTGGAAGAGATGCACGATATCTGGGAGGATGACAACTCGATCGCCATCGGCGCTGCTGTCACGCTCACGGAGATCGCCCGTTCTCCCATCATCAACAAGTACTATCCGTCCCTGGCGCAGGGCTGCGGCTCTGTTGGCTCCCTGCAGATCCGCAACTCCGCCACGCTGGTCGGCAACGTGCTCAGCGCCCAGCCGGCCGCTGACGGCGCCATGGCCCTCGCACCGCTGGATCCCTGCTTCAGCATCGTGGACATCGATGGAAAGAAACGCAGCTCCGATATGAACGGCATGTATGCCGGATTCGGCAAGAGCGCCGTCGATCCCTCCAGAGAGCTGGTGACCAAGATCACCATCCCGAAGCCGGAGAAGAACAGCGCCGCGGCATTCCAGCGGCTTGAGCTCCGCAAGTCCCTGTCCCTTCCCATGCTGAACGCCGCCGCGATGGCCAAGGTGGAAAAGGGCAAGTTCGTCTGGGCCCGCATCACCATGGGTCCGGTGGGCGTCGGCCCCGTCCGCGCGGAGGAAGCCGAGAAATGGCTGGTCGGAAAACCGGCCAACGAAGAGACCTTCGCCGAGGCCGGAAAGCTGGCGCTGAAGAACGCCAGCCCCCGCTCCAACCCGCTGCGGGGCAGCAAGGAATTCAGAGAGGAAACGCTGCCGGTCCTGGTCAAACGGGCGCTGGCAGACGTCTGCGCGCAGATCGAAAGGGGGAACGCTTAAATGGAACGCGTCTTAAATATTACCGTCAACGGCCGGAAGATCAGCAAACTGGTGGACTGCGAACTGAGCCTTTTGGAATTCCTGCGGGATGAGCTTCATCTGACCGGGACCAAGAAGGGCTGCGGCAAGGGAGAATGCGGCGCCTGCACTGTCATCCTCAACGGCAAGGCCGTCACCAGCTGCATCGTGCCCGTCATGCGTGCGGACAACGGCGTCGTCACGACCATCGAAGGTCTTGCGCAGGGCGGCAAGCTCTCGCCCCTGCAGGAACAGTTCATTCTGAAAGGCGCCATCCAGTGCGGCTTCTGCACCCCGGGCATGATCATGTCCGCCAAGGCCCTGCTGGACGTGAACCCGGACCCCAGCCGGGAAGAGATCAAAGAAGCGCTCGGCGGCAACATTTGCCGCTGCACCGGCTATCAGCCCATCGAGAACGCGGTCTTGAGCGCGGCTGAGATCATGCGGAAAGGAGAGAAATAAACATGGGCGATATCAAATTCAATGCGATCGGCAAGAGCGTACCGCGCAACGACGGCTACGACAAGGCGACCGGCCGCGGCATGTATATTTACGACTATTCCGTGCCGGGCATGCTCTATGCGAAGGTCCTGCGCAGTCCCTATGAGCACGCGAAGATCCTCTCCATGGACACCAGCGCCGCGGAGGCCCTGGAAGGCGTGAAGGCTGTCCTGACCCCCTTCAACGGACCGAAATACAACAAGTTCAGCACCGCTGCAAGCAGCGTCATCACCCCGGCGCATCTGAGCCCCATCAAGGACCAGTTCATCGTCACCGCCGAGCCGCTCTACATCGGCGATGAAGTGGCCGTGGTGGCCGCCGTCAGCGAAAAGATCGCGGAAAAGGCCTGCAAGCTGATCAAGGTAGAATATGAAGAGCTCCCGCACGTGCTCGGCGTCATCGAGGCGGAGAAGGAAGACTCTCCCTGGGTCCATCCGGAGTATAAGGACATCATGAAGCACAACGTCTGCGGCGACATCGTTCAGATGGGCCGCGGCGACGTGGAGAAGGCGTTCAAGGAAGCGGACTACATCGCGGAAGCGACCATCACCCTGCCCATCCAGAAGCAGTGCGTCATGGAACCCTGCGGCGCTGTGGCGGATTACGCCAACGGCCGTCTGCACGTGGTCTGCAACACCCAGACCCCGCAGATGTGCAAGATGATGCTCGCCAGAGTCTTCGATCTCTCCGAGAGCAAGGTCCGTATCGACGCGCCCTACGTGGGCGGCGGCTTCGGCGAGAAGATCGGCTTCGCGCAGAAGGCGGAGGTCATCGCCTCCATCATGTCCATGATGACGGCGGCTCCGGTCAAGTTCATGTATACCAGAGAAGAGGACTTCATCGCCACCGACACCAGACACGACGGCATCGGCAGAGGCCGCATGGCCGCGAAGAAGGATGGCACCATCACCGCCATCGACGTGCATTACCGTCTGGACACCGGCGCCTACGCCTCTTTCGGCGCTCTGATCTCCGGCATCATCGGCGCGCTGGGCGTCCTGTCCTGCTACCGCGCCGAGAACGTCGCCTTCAACAGCTGCGCGCTCTACACCAACCGCAGCAGCTCCGGCGCCATGCGCGGCTACGGCACGCCGCAGGGCACCGTCGTAGTGGAAACGCTGATCGACGACATCGCCAAGCAGATCGGCATGGACGCCGTGGAGATCCGGCTCAAGAACACCACCCGCGCGGGCGACGTTCCGCTGATGCCCTGCGGCTCCACCGCGTTGAACGAGTGCATCGAGAAGGTCGCGGAGTCCGTGGACTGGAAGAACGTCAGAGGAAAGAAAAAGACGGGCGTCATCCGCAAGGGCATCGGCCTCGCCGCCGGAACGCACTGCTCCAACGCGGGCCCCGACTTCGTGGACTACGACTGCTGTGAGATGCGCATCGAAGGTGACGGCTCTCTGACCGTCTGCA
>JAEELK010000154.1 GCA_016282655.1 Bacillota bacterium
CTCATGTTCGGCATCTTAACGCACCTCCTTTTTGAAGAGATTGCAGGTGCTTTCGTAAGCGTGCCGCTCGAAGCCCGCGTAGGTGCGGCTCCTGGACATGGCTTCGTCGAAATCGACCTCATAGGCGTTGAAGTCCGGCCCGTCCACGCAGGCGAACTTCGTGATCCGCTCGCCGTCCCGCAGCAGGGTGAGGCGGCAGCCGCCGCACATGCCCGTGCCGTCGATCATGATGGGGTTCATGGACGCGGTCAGCGGCACGCCGAAGGGCTTTGCCGTGAGGGTCACGAATTTCATCATGATCAGCGGGCCGATGGTGATGATCTGATCGAATCTTTCTCCGGCCTCCAGAAGCTCTTTCAGGGGGACCGTTACGTTGCCCTCCCTGGCGTAGGAGCCGTCGTCCGTCATGACGATCAGCCGGTCGGAGCAGGCGCGGAATTCGTCCTCCAGGATCAGGAGATCCTTGCTGCGGAAGCCGATGATGCTCGTGACCTCCGCGCCAAGGCGTTTGAATTCCTCCGCCACGGGCAGCGCGATGGCGCAGCCCACGCCGCCGCCGACGATGCAGACCTTGCGGATGCCCTCCGTTTCGGTGGCGTTGCCCAGCGGGCCTACGAAGTCCTGCAGGGACTCGCCCGCCTCCTTGTGATTCAGTTTTTCCGTGGTGGCACCGACCACCTGGAAAATGATCTTGACCGTTCCCTCATCCGCGTTCGCGCCCGCGATGGTGAAGGGCACTCTCTCCCCCTCTTCATCCACGCGCAGGATGATGAACTGTCCGGGCCTTGCTTTTCGGGCCACCAGCGGCGCCTCGATCTCCATCTGCGTGACGGTCTCGTTCAAGGCCTTCTTTCGAACGATTTTGTACATGGTCTCTCCTTTGCTGTCCGCTCTGCGAGTCGTGTGTCTGCAGAAAAAAACCGCACACCCGGGCGCACAGACTGCGTCTGGGTGTGCTTGTAGTTTAACGCTTTTTCAAAGTGTAGTCCAGTATACAGCGATGCTTTTTGCCGTGTTTTCCGGTATACACTGCATACTTGCTCCGGAAAGATCTGTGTTTCCGGCCTCAGCGCAGGAAACCGTTGATGATCTGCTCCTGGGCTTCGGTTTCCGTGAGGCCGAGCGTCATGAGCTTCATGATCTGCTCGCCCGCGATCTTGCCGATGGCCGCCTCGTGCATCAGAGCAGCGTCCACATGGTTCGCTGCCAGGCCCGGCACCGCCAGGATCCTGCCCTCGTCCATGATGATGGCGTCGCATTCGGTGTGGCCGTAGCAGGGCGCGTTTCCCGTGATCTTGGCGTCGAACTCCTGGAAGGAGCGCTCCCGCGCCACGGAGCGGGAGACCACGTCCGCGTGCGCGCCGGCGCCCTCCATGAGGACGTCATAGCCGCTGACGGCGCGCTGGTCGCCGTGGGTCATGAGGCGCTCGCGCACCACGAGCTTCGCGCCGGCCGCGAGCTTCGCGATGGTGTCGCGCTTCGTGTCGTCCACGCCGCGCAGCTGCAGCATCTCCATCTCCATGGAGCTGTCCTCGGCAAGATAGACCTCGGTGCCGGGGTTCAGCAGGCGCTTTCCGCTGCCGCTGCCGCAGCCGTAGTGCCGCTCCACGTATTTCACAGAAGCGTTCTTTTCCACGTAGAAGCGATGGATGCCGTCGTGCTGGGAGTCCACCGCGCCGCAGTTGTCGATGCCGCAGCCGGCCACGATGGTGACCTCCGCGCCCTCGCCCACAAAGAAATCGTTGTAGACCAGCTCTTTGATGCCGCTCTGGGTGATCACCACGGGGATGTAGACCGTCTCGCCCTTCGTGCCGGGCTTGATGCGGATGTCCAGCCCGCTGACGTCGGTCTTCGGCGTGATCTCGATGTTCTCGCTGGACTGCCGGCCGATGGCCTTGCTGTCCGAGCGGATGTTGAAGGCGCCGTTCGGCGCGCCGCGCAGGCCCGCGATGGTCTCGAGCAGCTTCTTCTGGATCTCGTTCAGCTCCTGCATGGCTATCTTCCCCCCTTCCGTCCGCGCCGGCCGCAGCCGCCGGGCGCGCGTCCGATCTGCAGCGAGGGCAGGATCTCGACCCGCCTTCCGTGCCGCTCCACCTGTCCCTCGCGGAAGGAAACGATCTCGTCCGCGATCTCCAGGATGCGTTCCTGGTGCGAGATGATGAGCACGCTGCCGCCGTCCGAGCTCTCGCGGAGGCGTTGGAAGACGTCGATCAGATTCTGGAAGCTCCAAAGGTCGATCCCAGCCTCCGGCTCGTCGAAGATGGAAAGCTTCGCTTTGCGCGCGAGCACCGTGGCGATCTCGATCCGCTTCAGCTCACCGCCGGAAAGGCTGGCGTTCACCTCGCGGTCGATGTAGTTTCTGGCGCAGAGCCCTACTGCGGAAAGATACTCGCAGGCGCCCTGGACGCTGAGGCGCTTCCCCGCGGCCAGACGGATCAGGTCCAGCACCTGGATGCCCTTGAAGCGCACCGGCTGCTGGAAGGCGTAGGCGATGCCCATGCGGGCGCGCTCCGTGACGCTCTTGTCCGTGATGTCCTCGCCCTGAAAGAGGATCGTCCCGGCGCTCGGCCGCTCGATCCCCGCGATCAGCTTCGCGAGCGTGGATTTGCCGCCGCCGTTCGGGCCGGTGATCACGATGATCTTTCCGGCCGGCAGCTTCAGATCGACGCCGCGTATGATCTCTTTTTCCTGCTCCTCTTCGCGCACGCGAAAGGAGAGGTCGTTCAGTTGCAGCATAAATTATCCCTCTAAATATTTATTTGACCCCTTGTTTCCGGGCTTTCGGGGTCATTTCTGTTCTTTTTTCTCCCGCGCGCAGGGCGCGGTCCCGGCCGCGGCCGCCGGGTCTTTCCCGCGGATGAGCGCCAGCATGCAGTCCAGGACCTCGGGGATCTCCATGGCGCTGCTGTCGATCTCGACCGCGTCCTCCGCCCTGCAGAGCGGATTCAGCTTTCTGTGGCTGTCGTTGTAGTCGCGCGCGGCGATGTCCGCCTGCACCTGCGCCGGATCCGCCTCGATCCCCTTCTGCCGGAGCTCCAGGCAGCGGCGCCTGGCCCGCTCCTCCACGGAGGCCGTCAGGTAGAATTTGAATTCGGCGTCCGTCAGCACGTTGCTGCCGATGTCCCTGCCGTCCATGACCACGCTCTTGCGCCGGCCGATCCCGCGCTGCAGCTCCACGAGCTTCGCGCGCACGGGCGCGAGCGCGGAGAAATCGGAAGCGGCCTTCGCCACCTCCGGCGTGCGGATCCGGTCTCCGAGCGCTTCCCCGTTGAGCAGGACGCCGCCGTCCTGAAAGTCGATCTCCATGCCGTCCAGCAGCGCGGGCTCCGCTTCTACGTCCCGCGTGCTCCATCCCTGCCGCAGGGCTTCATAGCCCACGGCGCGGTACATGGCGCCGGTATCGATGTGTTCCAGATGCAGCGCCTCCGCCAGCAGTCTGGAGATGGTACTCTTTCCGGAACCGGAGGGGCCGTCTATGGCGATGCGGGTCAGTTCCATGCCTCTCTCCTATTTTTTCTTGCCCTCGCGGAGCATCTTCTCGATCTCTTCCACGAAGGTGTTGACGTCCTTGAACTGCCGGTAGACCGAGGCGAAGCGCACGTAGGCGACCTCGTCCAGGTCCTTCAGGCGGCGCATGATCTCCTCGCCGATGACGGAGCTCTCCACTTCCTTCTCCATCATGTTGTTCAGGCTGCGCTCCACCTCGGAGGCCACGGACTCGATGTCCGCCATGGAGACGGGCCGCTTCTCGCAGGCCTTGAGCATGCCGTTGATGACTTTGTTGCGGTCGAAGGCCTCGCGGCTGCCGTCCTTCTTGACGACCATGAAAAAGACCTCTTCCACCTTTTCATAGGTGGTGAAGCGCTTGCCGCAGACGTCGCATTCTCTGCGGCGGCGGATCGCATGGCCCTCTTCCGTGGGGCGGGAATCGATGACGCGGGTATCGCTGTTTTCACAAAACGGGCATTTCATGGTTCTTTCCTCCCTCTACCTGAGTCCGGCCAGCGTGGCCGCCATAACGGCTTTGATCGTATGCATGCGGTTCTCCGCCTCGTCGAAGACGATGGAGGCGGGGCTTTCGAAGACCTCGTCGGTCACTTCCATGCAGTCGATCCCGTAGCGCTCGTAGATCTCCCTGCCGATGCCCGTGTTCAGATCGTGGAAGGAGGGCAGGCAGTGCATGAAGCGGCACTGCTCTCCCGCGAGATCCATGAGCTCCTGCGTGACCCTGTAGGGGCTGAGCGCCGCGATGCGCTCCTCCCAGACTTCCGCCGGCTCTCCCATGGAGACCCAAACGTCCGTATAGAGGACGTGCGCGCCGCGGACGGCCTCCTTCGGGTCCTCGATGAACTCCAGCACGGCGCCGCTCTCGGCCGCGAGCTCCCTGCACTGCGCGATCAGCGCGGGATCCGGGAAATAGGCCGCCGGCGCGGAGGCCACGAAATGCAGGCCCAGCTTGGCGGCGCCGACCATGAGCGAATTGCCCATGTTGAAGCGCGCGTCGCCCAGGTAGACCAGCTTGATCCCCTTCAGCGTTCCGAAAGCTTCCCGCACGGTCATGAAGTCCGCCAGGACCTGCGTCGGATGCGATTCGTTCGTCAGGCCGTTCCAGACCGGCACGTCCGCCTTGGCCGCCAGCTCTTCCACGATGCTCTGGCCGAAGCCTCTGTATTCGATGCCGTCGAACATGCGCGACAGCACGCGCGCGGTGTCCGCGATGCTCTCCTTCTTTCCCATCTGGGAGCCGGAGGGATCCAGATAGACAGCGCTCATGCCGAGGTCTGCCGCCGCCACCTCAAAGGCGCAGCGGGTGCGGGTGCTGGTCTTCTCGAAGAGCAGCGCCACGTTCTTGCCTTCACAGACGCGGTGCGGGATGCCCGCGCGCTTCTGCGCCTTCAGCTCCGCCGCGTAGTCGAGCAGCGCCGTCAGCTCCTCCGCGCTGTGATCCAGCAGCTTCAGAAAATCTCTTCCTTTCCAGTCTGTCATCTCATCCTCCTGCAGAAGGCCTCCGCCTTCTCTCTGGGGGTCCCGCCCCCGAACACGGCGCTCCCCGCGACCACGAGGTCCGCGCCGGCCTCCAGTACCGTTCCGATGTTCTCCAGATCCACGCCGCCGTCGATGCCGATCACGAGATCCGGATTGGTCTTTCCCGCCTCACGCAGGGCCTTCAGGCGCCGGATCTTCTCCAGCGTGTAGGGGATGAGGCGCTGTCCCCCGAAGCCCGGATTGACGGACATGATGAGCAGCTGGTCCAGCTCCGGCAGCAGCTGCTCCGCCATGCAGAGCGGCGTGGCCGGATTCAGCGCGACGCCCGCGCCGACGCCCAGCTCCCGGATCTGATGCACGACCCGGTCCAGATGCGTGCAGGCCTCCGCGTGCACGGTCACAAACGCCGTCTGCGGGGTGACGAAGTCCGCGATGCGCAGCTCCGGACGCACGATCATCAGATGCACGTCGAAGGGCAGCGCGGTCTTTCCGAGCAGAGACTTCATGAGCGGCGCGCCGAAGGTGATGTTCGGAACGAAGGAACCGTCCATCACGTCCACGTGGACGTAGGACGCGCCGCCGGCCTCGATGGCCGCGACCTCCTCTCCCAGCCGGGAGAGATCTGCCGATAAGATGGAAGGGGCAAGTACGCTCATCAGAATCTCCTTTTCTCCTGGATCTCTTTCATCAGGGCTGTATAGGACGCGTAGCGGGCAGGATGGATCTTTCCCTCCTGCAGGGCCTGCCGCACGGCGCAGCCCGGCTCCGCCAGATGTCTGCAGTTGTCGAAGCGGCAGCTGCCTGCGTAGGGCGCGATCTCCGGAAAGAACTGCTGCAGCTCCTCCTCCTCCTCGACCTCCAGAACGTCGAAGGAGGTGAAGCCCGGCGTGTCGAAGATCATCCCTTCGCTCCAGTGGAAGAGCTCCACGTGCCGTGTGGTGTGTTTGCCGCGCCGCGATTTCCGGCTGATGCTGCCGGTCTCCATCTCGCGGCTGCCGAGCAGGGCGTTCAGCAGCGTGGACTTGCCGACGCCGGAAGCGCCTGCAAGGGCGGCCGTTTTGCCCCGGAGCGCCTCCTTCCACGCCGCGAGGCCCGTCTGCTCCTTCGCGCTGAGGAAGCAGAGCGGATAGACGCCTTCGTAGATCTCCTCCAGCGCCCCGCGTTCCTCCTCGGTGCTGAGATCGCATTTGTTGAAGCAGAGCAGCGCTTTCGTATGGTGCCGCTCCGCCATCACGAGGAAGCGGTCCACCGCCAGCAGATTGGGCTTCGGATCCTTCATGGCGGCGACCACGACGAGCAGGTCCACGTTCGCGATGGGCGGCCGGATGAAATGGTTCCTGCGGGGCAGGATCCGCGCGATGACGGCCTCCGCCTCGTCCAGCTCCACCTCGTCCCCCACCGCCGGCACGAGCCCCTCCTTGCGGAAGAGCCCGCGGGCCTTGCACTCCAGCACGCCCGCCCCGGTCTCCACGTAGTAGAAACCGCCGATGCCCTTGACGATGCGCCCGCGCATCTAGAAGATCTCTCCGGTGGAGAAATTCAGCGTGTAGCTCTGCACCACCACGGAGTCGAAGAGGATGGTGACGGTCGCCATGCCCTCGCCGTTCAGCGTGATGGTCTCCTTTTCGTTCTCCTTCAGACGCTGCTCCTGGTTGATCACGGTCTGCACGCCGCTGCTGTCCGAGACCACCACGGTGAGGCGGAAGACGTCGTTCTCCGCGGCGTCATAGCGGATGGTGATGGGGATGTTGATCGGGCCGACGATGTCCGGGCCGGTGCTGACGGTGACGTTGATCACCGTGCCTTCCTCGACCTCGGTCTGCGGCGCGACGCTCTGCTCCATGATCATGTTTTCCGCGTATTCGTTGCTGGAAGCGAAGGAGGAGGTGCCGAGCTCCAGTTTGAGCTCCTTCAGCGCCGCCGCGGCGTCCTCGCTGTCCTTGCCGCGCAGATCCGGCACCTGCACGGTCTTCTTTTCCTTGCCCTTGCTGATGTAGAGGGTGACCTTGCTGCCGAGCTCCGCCTCCTCGCCCGCCGCCGGGATCTGCCGGAAGACGATGTCCGCGGCGACTTCGTTGTTGTACTCCTCTATGATGTCGCCCACGGCGTAATCGTAGGTCTTCAGGAGGAAGACCGCGTTCTCCTTGTTCTTGCCCACCACGTCCGGCACGGTGTCCGGCTGGACGCCCAGGCTGAGGTTGACGTTGACGACGTAGCCTTTTTTGACGTGCATGCCCGCGGAAGGCGTCTGGGAAAGGACGCAGCCGGCCTCCACGTCCGCGCTGTTGAGCTGCTGATCGACCTTGATCTTCAGGCCCATCTCCTCCAGCGTCGCGGTCGCTTCCTCCAGCGTCTTGCCTTCCAGCGAAGGCACCTCGAACGCCTCGTTTCCGGAGCCGCCGAGCAGGTGCAGGAGCAGGATGGCCGCCAGCAGGCCGAGCAGCACGGCCGCCGCGATGACGCCCAGCTTCTTCGGATCCATCTTTTCGCGCGGCTTCGCGTGGCGCTTGCCCGTCCCTTTGCTTCCGCTCTTGGCGCCGCCCTTGGTTCCGCTCTCTTTTTCCGGCTCCTTTTTCTCCTTGTGTTCTTTTTTGTCCGTCGTCTCCGCGCTCTTCGCCTCGCCGCCGCTCGGCTGATCTTCGCCGAAGAGCTCCTTTTCCCAGTCGCTCTTTTCGGTGACCGGCTTTTTCTTATCGCCGTTGACCAGCTCCATGATCTCCGTGAAGCCGCTCGGCGCGCCGCTGCCGGCCGCCGCCCGGTCTTTGCCGTAGGTGAGGAAATCGCTGAGCCTGGCCTTGTCCAGCGCCTCGTACATCTCCTCCGCGGACTTATAGCGGTTGATCTGATACTTGTTCGTCGCCTTCAGGATGATCTCTTCCAGATCCTTCGGCAGGCCCGGACTGAGCTTGGAAGGCGGCGTCATCTCCTCGTTGATGTGCTTCAGCGCCACTTCCACCGGGTTCTCCCCGTCGAAGGGCACCTGGCCCGTGACCATCTCGTAGAGCACGATGCCGAGCGAATAGATGTCCGATTTCTCGTCCACGTACGCGCCCCTGGCCTGCTCGGGGGAGAAGTAGTGCACAGAACCCATGATCGTGCCGGTGCCGCCGCCCATGATGGTGCTGCTGTTCACCGCCCGCGCGATGCCGAAGTCCGTGATCTTGGCCGTGCCGTCCTCCATCAGCAGGATGTTGTGCGGCTTCACGTCTCTGTGGATGATCTGGTTCTTGTGCGCGCTGCCCAGGGCGAGCGCCACCTGCTTCGCGATCTCCACCGCGTCGCGGGGGCGCAGCGGCCCTTCTTCGCGGATCACGTCCGAGAGCACCCTGCCCTCGATCAGCTCCATGACGATGTAGTGGATGTTGCCCTCCCTGCCGACGTCGTAGATGCTGACGATGTTGGGATGAGAAAGGCTCGCCGCGGACTGGGATTCCCTGCGGAAGCTGTCGATGAATTTGACGTCCTTCGTGTATTCCGGCTTCAGGATCTTTACGGCCACGAAGCGGTTCAGCAGCTTGTCGCGTCCTTTGTAGACGACCGCCATGCCGCCGTCGCCGATCTTTTCGAGCAGTTCGTATCTGCCGCCCAGCGTTCTGCCCATGCCTAGACCTCCTCTTCCCCGATGTCGATGCGGATGCAGACGGCGGTGATGTTGTCTCCGCCGCCGCTCGCGTTGGCTTCGCGGACCAGCAGCTCCGCCAGCGCCTGCATGTCTGTTTCGCCGCCGACGAGCGCTTCCATGCGCTCCTCCGACAGTTCGTTGTATAGCCCGTCCGTGCAGAGCAGCAGCAGGTCTCCTTCAAAGACGGAGAGCCGGAAGAAGTCCGGCTGGATCCTCTCCTCCCCGCCCAGGGCGCGCGTGATCATGTGACGCCCCGGATGATGCTCCGCTTCGGTCGCGGTGATGTTTCCTTCCTTCAGCATCTGGTTGACGAAGGTGTGGTCTTCCGTCAGCTGGTGCAGGCGGCCTTCGCGCAGGAGATAGGCGCGGCTGTCGCCCACGTTCACCACGTAGGCCTTGCCGTCCCGCAGATAGAGGAGCACCGCCGTGGTGGCCATGCCCTCCCGCCGCACGGCCTCGCCGCCGATCTGAAAGATGGCGTCGTTGGTCCGCTCCAGGCAGTCCAGGAAATAGTCCCGGATCTCGTTCTCGTCCGCGCAGTCCTCTGGCGGGAAGTGCTGTACGTGTTCTCCGATGAGGCGCACCGCGGCGCCGCTGGCGAGCTCGCCGGCGTTTTGGCCGCCCACGCCGTCCGCCACGAGAAAGATCCGCTCCTTCTTCATGATCAGAAAGGCGTCTTCGTTCCGCTCGCGGTTCTTGCCTCTGTCTGTGCAATACCCTACCTGCAAAGCTCTTTCCTCCGCATTTTACAAATGAAAAAACCGTCCGCATCCGTCAGGTCCGGGCGCAGCGTCAGGCGCTGCAGCACTTCGAACTCGGGATGACTTTCCAAAAACGCCTCCGCGACCGCCTCGTTCTCGGCGCGGGAGATCGTACAGGTGCTGTAGAGGAGCGTCCCGCCGGGCTTCACATAGCCCGAGGCGCTCTCCAGGATGGCGGACTGCAGCGCCGGCAGTCCGGCGCATTCTTTGTCGTAGTCTTTGTATCGGAGCTCCGGACGGCCGCGCAGGACGCCGAGCCCCGAGCAGGGCACGTCCGCCAGCACGCGGTCCGCCTGTCCGAGCAGCTCCGCGTCCTCTTCCCTGGCGTCCCGGCAGCGCGTCTCCACGATGCCGATGCCCAGGCGCTCCGCCTCGCGCGCGATCAGCTTCAGCTTGTGGGCATGCAGATCGCATGCGAGGATGCGTCCGCGGTCCCCCATGCGCTCCGCAGCCGCCATGGTCTTGCCGCCGGGCGCGGCGCAGACGTCGATCAGGAAGTCTCCGGGCTGCGGATCCAGCAGTTCCACGGCCTTCTGCGAGCTCTCGCCCTGCACGGAGCAGAGGCCCTCTCGAAAGAAGCGGCTCTCCAGGATGCCGCTGCCTTTCACCCGCAGCGCCTCCGGGCAGAGCGTTCCCCGCTCCGCCGCGAAGCCCGCTTCCTCCAGCGCCTTCTGCAGCGCCGCGGCGTCGGTCTTCAGGCGGTTGGGCCGCAGGACCAGCGGCGCGCTCTCCGAAGAGGCTGCCAGCATGGCCTCGCAGATCTCCGGCCCGTATTGCTCCATCCAAAGGCGCGCGATGCTCGGATGGCAGGAATGCCGCACGGAAAGGCGTTCCGCCGGATCCGCCGGCCAGGCCGGGTCCCCGCTGCGCTGGCAGGCGCGCAGCACGGCGTTCACCAGCCCTTCCTTGCCCGGGCAGCGCTGCTTCGCGAGGCGCACGCTCTGATCCAGCGCGGCGTAGGACGGCACGCCGTCCATGAAGCGCAGCTGATAGAGCCCCATGCGGAGCAGCGCGCGCTCCGCCGGGCGCATGCCGGCGATCGGCCGCTTCAGATGCGCGTCCAGTTCGTAGTCCAGACGCATCCGGCGGCGCAGCACGCCGTAGACCAGCTCCCGCACGAAGGGAGAGACCTCCCGCCCGCGCAGGGCCAGGTTGGAAAACTGCTGTTTCGTCTCGATCTCCGCCAGCAGGTCCAGGGCCTGCGCGCGGAGCGGGTCCGCTGCTTTCATTTCGCTCATCTTATCGGAATACGGAACCGGCCGCGACCGCGTGTCCCTTCAGGAACTCGGAGACCGGCATGGCCTTCTTTCCGGGCGCCTGGATGCCGGTGACGAGCAGGATGCCGTCCCCGGTCGCGACGCGGATGCCGGCAGGCGACGCGGCGAGCACGGTGCCGGGCGCGGCGCCGCAGCCCTCCGCAAGGACCTGCGCGGAATGGATCTTCATGGTCTCGCCCTCGTAGTCCGCAAAAGCGCCGGGCCAGGGCTGGAAGGCGCGGATCTGGCATTCGAGCGCGGCCGCGCCGCGGCTGAAGTCCAGATGCCCCTCCGCCTTTTCGATCATCGGCGCCAGGGTGACGGCGCTCTCGTCCTGCGGGACGCGGGGCGCCGTGCCGGCCTCGATGGCGGGCAGCGTTTCGATCAGGAGCGCGGCGCCCAGACGGGAGAGCTCGTCCATGAGCTCTCCCGCGGTCTTGCCCGCGGTCTCCGTCTCCGCCTTTGCGATCATGTCGCCGGCGTCCATGGCCTCCGCCATGTGCATGAGCGTGATGCCTGTGACGGGATCTCCGTTCAGGATGGCGCGCTGCACGGGCGCGGAGCCCCTGTATTTTGGGAGCAGGGAGCCGTGGATGTTGACGCAGCCGAGCCGCGGCGCCTCCAAGATCTCCTTCGGCAGGATCTTGCCGTAGGCGGCGACCACCGCCAGGTCCGGCGCGAGCGCCCGCATCCGCTCCAGCAGCTCCGGGTCTTTTTTGATCTTTTCCGGCTGAAAGACGGGAAGGCCGAGCTTCTGCGCCGCCTCCTTCACCGGAGTCGGCTGCAGCTTCTTGCCCCTGCCCTTCGGACGGTCCGGCTGCGAGACCACGAGCGCGATCTCATGCCCGGCCGCGTGCAGAGCGCGCAGGGGGGCTACCGCGAAGTCCGGCGTTCCCATATAGACGATGCGCATGCTCTACTCCTCTTTCTCCCCGGCTTCCTCTTCTTCGTCGCCTTCCGGCAGGGCATGGATGTTCTTCGCCTTGCTGCGGTAGAGGATGCCGTCCAGATGGTCGTATTCGTGGCAGAAGGCCTTGGCGAGGAAGTCGTTCGCCTCATAGGTGACGGGTTTTCCCCAGCGGTCCAGGCCGCTCATGACGACGTGCGTGGGGCGCTTGACCGTGCCGCAAAGGCCCGGCAGGCTCAGGCAGCCCTCCTCGCTCTCGTTTTCGCCGGACATCTCTTCGATGACCGGATTGATGAGCTCGTAGACCTGATCCTCATACTCGACCACGAAGAGGCGTCGCAGGATGCCCACCTGCGGTCCGGCCAGGCCGCAGCCGTCGTAGGCCCGCATGGTCTCTATCATATCGTCCAGGATCTCGCGGACGCGGTCGTTGACCTCCGTCACCTCCCGGGCGCGCTTGTTCAGGATCTCGTCCCCTTCCAGGACGACCGTTCTCAGTGCCATATCTCGTCTCCTCGCATGCCGCCGCGCTCCGCAGCGGCTGTAAAACAATGAATTATAGCAGGCTATAAGGATTGACTTCTATGGAAAGGAGCCAGACGCCCTCTTTCTCCGCCAGGACCTTCTCCTGCAGGCGCCGCAGCGCGCGGAAGAAGCGTTCCTCCTTTGCCGGCGGAGATTTCAGCAGGAGCTGGCAGCGGTAGCGCTCGTTCACCTTGTTGATGGGCGCCGGATGCGGCCCGAGCAGCAGCGGAGCTTCCTCCGCGCCGAGCCAGCGCAGCAGCGCCGCGCGGATCTTCGTGCCGGCCTCCATGGCCTCCGTCTCCGCTTCCGTCGCCACCACGATCTGGATCAGATCGCAGTAGGGCGGATAGCCGAGCTGCCTGCGGAGCAGTTCCTCCGTCCGGTAAAAGCGCGCCGGGTCCTGCGCCGCCGCGGCTTCCACCGCATAGTGCTCCGGCGAATAGGTCTGGATGACCACCTCGCCCGGCTCGTCGCCCCGGCCGGCCCGTCCCGCCGCCTGCGTGATCAGCTGGAAGGTCCGCTCCGGCGAGCGGAAGTCCGGGATGTTCAGGGAGACGTCCGCGGAGATGACGCCCACCAGGCCCACGTTCGCGAAATCCAGCCCCTTCGCCACCAGCTGCGTGCCGATGAGGATCTTCGTCTGCCCCTTGCGGAAGCGCTTCAGGATGGCGTCTCCGCTGCCCTTCTTCCGGTTGCTGTCCAGGTCCAGGCGCTCGGCCGGGACCTCCGGAAAGAGCTCCCGCACGGCCTCTTCCACCTTTTCGGTCCCGGTGCCGAAATGACGGATGTATTTGCTGCCGCAGTCCGGACAGGTCTTCGGCAGCGGAAAGCGCCTGCCGCAGTAATGGCAGACGGCGGCGTCCGCTTCTTTGTGATAGGTGAGCGCGATGCCGCAGTCCGGGCATTGCATCACGTAGCCGCAGCTGCGGCAGGAAAGGAAGGTGGAATAGCCTCTGCGGTTGAGGAAGAGGATGATCTGCTTCCCGTTCGCGAGGCAGCTCTGCATCTTCGCGTAGAGACTGCGGCTGAAGATGCTGCGGTTCCCCGCCTTGAGCTCTTCGCGCATATCGACCACCTCCACCCGGGGCAGAGGGGTCTTGTTGAAGCGCTCCGTGAGGCGCAGGAGGCGGTAGGCGCCGTCCTGCACGCGCTTCATGGCGTTCAGGGAGGGGGTGGCGCTGCCGAGGAGCAGGACCGCGCCGTACCAGGCGGCCCGGCGCTCCGCGAGCTCGGCGCTGTCGTATTTGGGCGCCATGTCGGACTTATAGCTGCTCTCGTGCTCCTCGTCCAGGATGATGAGGCCGAGGTCCGGCAGCGGCGCGAAGAGCGCGCTGCGCGCGCCGATGACGATCCTGGCTTCGCCGCGTCTGGCGCGCATCCATTCGTCGTAGCGCTCGCCCGCGGAGAGCTTGCTGTGCAGCACGGCGATCTCTTCCCGGCCGAAGCGCCGGAAGAAGCGCTCGACGGTCTGTCCGGTGAGGGAGATCTCCGGGACGGTCATGATGACCGTGCGGCCCTGCGCCAGGCAGGCGGCGGCGGCGCGCAGGTAGACCTCGGTCTTGCCGCTGCTGGTGACGCCGTGGAGCAGGAACTGCGCGCCCCGGCCGTCTTCGACGGCCGGCAGCAGCTCCGCCAGCACCGCTTCCTGCTGCGGCGTGAGCTGCGGTGCCGCCTCGCGCACGACCTCCTCGGCCGCGTAAGGCACGCGCTGCCTGCCCCGCTTGGAGGCGCTGCCCGCAGGCAGATAGCAGTGGAGCGCGTCGATGTATTTGCAGAAATAGCGCTCTCTGAGCCAGGCGGAGAGCTCCGACGCGTCCGGCGGCAGAACGACGTCCGGATCCGCGTCCAGGACCGCTTTCAGCCCTTTCTTCCGCTCCTCCGGGATCTCCTCCGCCACCGAGAGCACATAGGCGTCCTTCGGGCGGCTCCCCCGTCCGAAGGGCACACGCACCTTGCTGCCCGGCACGACGTCCAGCTCTGTCCGATACGTGAAGGGATGGTCCGTCTGCGGGCTCGTGTTCTCGATGATGACGTCCGCGTACCGCATCTGGCTTCGTTAGAGCAGGAAGATCCCTGCCGCCTTGCAGCGTTCGATCATCTCGTCCGGCCAGAGCGAGACCTGCACCTCGCCGATGTGCGCCTTGCGCAGGAAATACATGCAGAGGCGGCTCTGGCCGATGCCGCCGCCGATGCTGTAGGGCAGCTCCGCGTTCAGGACGGCCCTGTGGAACCAGAGCGCTTTGCGGTCTTCCGCGCCCGCCAGCGCGAGCTGCCGCGCCATGGCCGCTTCGTCCACGCGGATGCCCATGGAGCTGATCTCAAAGGAGCGGTCCAGAATGTCGTTCCAGAGCAGGATGTCGCCGTTGAGCTCCCAGTCGTCGTAGTCCGGGGCCCGGCCGTCGTGCGGCGCGCCGGAGGCGAGCTTTCCGCCGATCTTCATGATGAAGACCGCGCGGTGCTCCCTGGTGATGAGGTCCTCGCGCTCCTTCGGCGTCTTGTCCGGATAGCGGTCCTCCAGCTCCTGGCTCGTGATGAAAAAGATCTCGTTGGGCAGCTCCGTCTTGAGCTGCCGATAGAGGCGGTTGACGTAATCGCCCAGGTTCTTCAGGCTGTTGTAGATGAGGCGGACGGTCTCGCGCAGGTATTCCTCGTTCCGGTCGCCCTTCTCGATGACCTTCTCCCAGTCCCACTGGTCCACGTAGATGGAATGGATGTTGTCCAGCTCTTCGTCCCTGCGGATGGCGTCCATGTCCGTGTAGATGCCGCGGCCCGGCTCCAGGCCGTACTTGCCCAGGGCCATGCGCTTCCACTTGGCCAGCGACTGCACCACCGCGGCGTTCTTTCCGCCCAGCGCGGGCACGTCGAAGACCACGGGGCGCTCCACGCCGTTCAGGTCATCGTTCAGGCCCGTGGACGGGTCCACGAAGCGCGGCGCCGTCACACGGCGCAGCTGCAGATTGTAGGCCAGCTCCTGCTGGAAGAAATCCTTCACCTTCTTGATGGCGCGCTGGTTTTCGACCATATCCAGCATGGGATCGTAGTGCTGCGGAATGATCAGTTGAGACATATCTTCACCTTTTTCCGGGGCCGCGCCCCATTTATTTCTGACCCGGCGCCTGCTGTTCCGGTCTGCGGCTGAACACGCAGCCGCAATAGTTCTGCCGGTATAGATGATACTGCTTCGAGAGTTCCACCGAGCGGCGGAAGCCGTCCTTTTTCTTAAAGTCTTCCGTGACGTAAACGAGACCGTATTCCTGCGCAAGGGCCTCACCGATCTCGCAGAGCAGCTTGTGGTCCTTGTGCGGGCTCACCGAGAGCGTGGTGGTGAAATGCCCGATGCCCCGCTCACGCGCCGTCCGGGCCGCCGCTTCCAGGCGCATCCGGAAGCAGACCGCGCAGCGCTTTCCGCCCTCCGGCTCCCCCTCCAGGCCGCGCACCGCCGCAAGGTAGCGCTGCGGCTCGTAGGGGCCCTCCGCGAAGGCGATCTCCCCTGCC
>JAEELK010000018.1 GCA_016282655.1 Bacillota bacterium
CAGGACCAGGGCCAGCAGGATGGGCAGCGCAAAGGAAAAGAGCGTTTGGAATACGGGACCTTCGGTCAGATCCTTTTTTGCTTTCATGCGGATCCCCTGTTGAGATCGAAAAGAAAAGACAGGCGGATCCGCGCGGATCCGCCTGCGCCTTGCTTGTCCGGCGGCGCCCCGGCCGAGGGCGCTCCGGCGGGAAAAGATGGTCCGGGCTTACTTCAGATTGCCGAAGAGCCCGCGCACCAGCGAGGTGGTCCCGCTGCGCATGACGCTGCTGAGGGCGTTGGTGGCGGCGCGGCGCGCGATGGTGCCGGTGTCCGCCTTCTTGCCGCCCAGCACGGTGTTCACCATGTTGGTGCTGAGGGAGCGCGCCACGGACGAGGCCGCCGTGGTGGCTGCCTTCTGCCCGAGGCTGGTGGTCTTCTTGCTCGTCTTCTTGGCGGCCTTCTCCGCCGCCGCGGCTTCCTTGGCCGCCGCCTTTTCGGCTGCGGCAGCTTCCTTCTCCGCCTGCTTGGCGGCGGCCGCCTCTTCCTTCGCCCTCTGCTTGGCGGCGGCTTCTTCTTCCTTGAGCCGCAGCCGCTCGGCCTCCTCCGCCTCCTGCTGCGCCTTCAGCTCTTCCCGCGCGCGCAGGAGGATCTCGTAGGCGGACTCGCGGTCCACGGTATCTCTGTATTTCAGTTCGAACTCGTCCGCGGCGATCTTCTGGCGCACCACGGATTCCTCCGCCGGGCCCATGAAGCTCTGCGGCGGCAGGATCTTGGCGTTCTCGACGATGCTGGGCGCGCCGTCCTCACCGAGGAAGGAGACCAGCGCCTCGCCGGTGCCGAGGGTCATGATGGCCTCTTCGGTGTCGAAGGCGGGGTTCTCTCGGAACGAGGCAGCGGCCGCCCGGACCGCCTTCTGCTCCGCCGGGGTATAGGCTCTGAGGCCGTGCTGGATCCGGTTGGAGAGCTGCGCCAGCACGCCGTTCGGGATGTCCATGGGATTCTGCGTGACGAAATAGACGCCGACGCCCTTGGAGCGGATCAGCTTGACCACCTGCTCGATCTTCTGCAGCAGCGCCTTGGGCGCGCCGTCGAAGAGCATATGCGCCTCATCGAAGAAAAAGACCATGCGCGGCTTGTCCAGGTCGCCGACCTCGGGCAGCTTCTCAAAGAGCTCCGTGAGCATCCAGAGCAGGAAGGTGCTGTAGACCAGCGGGCTCTGCACCAGCCTGGAGCTTTCCAGCACGTTGATGAAGCCGCGGCCGTCCAGATCCGTGCGCATCCAGTCACGAATGTCCAGCTCCGGCTCGCCGAAGAGCTCTTCCCCGCCCTCGTTCTCGAAGGCGAGCAGCGCGCGCTGGATGGCGCCGATGGAAGCGGTGGAGACGTTTCCGTACATGGTGGTGAACTCTTTGTTGTTCTCGCCCACGTACTGGAGCATGGCTCTGAGATCCTTCAGATCCAGCAGTAGCAGGCCGTGCTCGTCCGCGACCTTGAAGACGATGTTCAGGACGCCCTGCTGCACGTCCGTGAGGCCGAGCAGGCGGGAGAGGAGCATGGGGCCCATGGCGGAGATGGTCACCCGCACCGGGTGGCCCTGCTCGCCGAAGATGTCCCAGAAGCGGGTCGGGTAGGCTTTGTACTGGAATCCTTCGATCCCGAAGCGCTGGATGCGCTTCTGCATGCCTTCGCTGTCCGCGCCGGGCACGCACATGCCGGTCAGATCGCCCTTGATGTCACTGAAAAAGACGGGGACGCCCATATCCGAAAAGGACTCCGCCATGACCTTCATGGTGATGGTCTTGCCCGTGCCGGTGGCGCCGGCGATGAGACCGTGGCGGTTCGCCATCCGCGGCAGGATGTAGAGGTTCTTGTCCGACTGGGCCATCCAGATCTTGCTCTCGCTCAACATAGTTTGCTCCTTTGCTCTTCACGACGCGGCCCCCTTCCGGGGGCCGCTTTCTCATTCTTATTTCAGCAGGGCAGCCGCTTCGGGATCCAGATAGAATTCCACGAAGGGATGCAGCTGCAGGATGGAGGCAGGCACCTCCGTGCAGATGGGACCCTGCAGGGTCTTGGCGATGATCTCCGCCTTGCTCTTGCCGATGGCCATCAGGATGATGGCGCGGGCGTTCATGACGGTCTTGATGCCCATGGTGACCGCGTGGGTGGGCACTTCGTCGATGGACTTGAAGAAGCGGGAGTTCGCGACTCTGGTGCTCTCCTCGAGCTCCACCACGTGGGTCAGGGAATCCAGCGGGGTGCCAGGCTCGTTGAAGCCGATGTGGCCGTCCACGCCGATGCCCAGGAGCTGCAGGTCGATGCCGCCGGCCGCTTCGATCTCCTTGTCGTAGTCGGCGCAGTTCTCGGTGACGATGCCGCTCGGGACGTGGGTGTTGGCGATGTCGATGTCGATCTGCTCGAAGAGGTTCTTGTTCATGAAGTAGCGGTAGCTCTGGTCGTGGCTGCCGTCCAGGCCGACGTACTCGTCCAGGTTGAAGGTCTTCACGTCTTTGAAGCTGATCTTTCCGGCCTTGTTGCGGCGGACCAGCTCGGCGTAGAGACCGAGGGGCGTGGAGCCCGTGGCGCCGCCCAGGATGGCGTCCGGCTTTGCTTTCAGCAGGGCTTCGTAGCGGTCTGCCACCATAGAGGCGAGCTCGGCTTCGGGTGCGATAAAGATTTTCATACGATCATTCCTCCTCGGGTAAAACTCTTAACGCTTTTCCACAATGTTGTCTTTGGCTTTATAGATGCAGTTGCCCGGAACGACGCCGCGCACGGACGAGGTGGGATAGATGTTGCTGTGCGCGCCGATCACCGTGCCGGGGTTCAGCACGCTGTTGCAGCCCACTTCCACGTAGTCGCCGAGCATGGCGCCCACCTTCTTGCGGCCCGTGGGGATCTCCTCTTCCGCGCCGTGGATGGTGACCAGCAGGCGGTCGCTCTTCACGTTGCTGGTGATGGAGCCCGCGCCCATGTGGGCGTGGAAGCCCAGCACGGAGTCGCCGACGTAGTTGTAGTGCGGCGTCTCCACGTTGTCGAAGAGCACCACGTTCTTCAGCTCCACGGAGTTGCCCACGACGCTCTTCTTGCCGACGATGGCGGAACCGCGGATGAAGGCGCAGTGGCGGATCTCCGCCTCGTGGTCGATGATGCAGGGCGCGCCGATGTAGGCGCTCGGGAAGACCTTGGCGTCCTTCGCGATCCAGACGCCTTCCGCGGGGTTGTCGAACTCGTCCGCGGGCAGCGTGGGCCCGAGCTGCAGGATGTAGTCCTTGATGTCCGCCAGCACCTCCCAGGCATACTTCTTGCCTTCGAAGAGCGGCGCGGCGATGGTATGGGAAAGGTCCATCATCTCCGTGATGGTCGGAATGTGTTTGTCCATTATTTCATCCTCACAAACTTACCGGCTTCTTTCATGCCGTCGATCATGCGGTCCACGGCGGCCTCCGCGTCCGCGCCATCCATGGCCTCCGCCATGACGCGGAGCACCGGTTCGGTGCCGGAAGCGCGCAGCAGCACTCTGCCCTGCTCGCCCAGCGCTTCCTCGGCCGCCGCGACGGCCGCCTTGACGGTGGGATCCGCCAGGGTCTCTTCTTTATCCGTGACGACCACGTTCTTCAGGACCTGCGGATAGATGGTGATGTCCTGCGTGAGCTCGGAGAGCGTGGCCTTCTGCTCCACGACGCACTTCATGACCTGGATGGCGGTCAGGAGGCCGTCTCCGGTGGTGGCGTGCTTTCTGAAGATGATGTGGCCGACCTGCTCGCCGCCGATCATGTGGCCGTTCTGGACCATGTTCTCATAGACGTATTTGTCGCCGACCTTGGTCTTCTCGTAGCCGATGCCGAGGGCATCCAGCGCCTTGTAGAGGCCGAAGTTGGACATGACGGTGGTGACGACCTTGCTCTCGCCCAGGGTGCCGCGGTTCTTCATATATTTGGCGCAGACGTACATGATCTCGTCGCCGTTGACCACCTTGCCGTTCTCGTCCACGGCCAGGCAGCGGTCCGCGTCGCCGTCGAAGGCGAAGCCGATGTCCAGATGGTTCTCCTTGACGAGCCGCTGCAGGCCCTCGATGTGCGTGGAACCGCAGCCGCGGTTGCAGTTGAGGCCATCCGGGGTGTTGTTGATGACGAAGGTCTGCGCGCCGAGGGCGTCGAAGATGCTCTTGGCCATCTGCCAGGTGGCGCCGTTCGAGCAGTCCAGGCCCACTCTGTAGTCCTTGAAGGAGCAGGTGGAGAGGGAGATCAGATAGCCGATGTAGCGGTTTCGGCCGGCCGCGTGGTCGATGACCCGGCCGATGTTCTCACAGGTGGCCAGCGGGACCTCCCAGGGGCCTTCGCCCCAGCCCGCGGGCGCGAACTTGCCGTCCAGGAAGCGCTCCACGTCGTCCGTGACGCGCTCTTCGATCTTCTCGCCGTTGGAATTGACCAGCTTGATGCCGTTGTCCGTGTAGGGGTTGTGGCTGGCGGTGATCATGATGCCGCAGTCGAAGTCCTCGCTTCTGGCCACGTAAGAGACAGAAGGCGTGGTGGTGACGTGCAGCAGATAGACGTCCGCGCCGGAAGCCACCAGGCCCGCGCAGAGGGCGTCTTCATACATATAGCTGGAACGGCGGGTGTCCTTGCCCATGACGATGCGGGCGCGGTAGTCCTCCGCAACGTCGTTTGCGGGGTTCTGACCGCCGAAGTACCAGCCGAGGAAGAGGCCTATCTTAAATGCGTGATGTACCGTAAGAGTGACGTTGGCTTCCCCGCGGAAACCGTCTGTACCGAAATATTTTCCCATGGTGCGCGTCTCCTTTTAATCAAAGCTGTAAAGTACTTGAACTAGTATCTATATGACACTTTATTA
Organism: Bacillota bacterium; assembly: GCA_016282655.1. Classification (GTDB taxonomy): domain Bacteria; phylum Bacillota; class Clostridia; order Peptostreptococcales; family Anaerovoracaceae; genus JAEELK01. The sequence continues at coordinate 4,836 of JAEELK010000018.1, forward strand.
TACTATCTGTAGTGTTATTGCGCAAGATAATTCAAACGATCACCTTGCTTTTCTGCGTTTTCCGGCCGCCCGCGGAAAGACGCCCGGGCGGGCATGCCGGAAAAAGAAAAAGCAGGGTCTCCCCTGCTTTTTCGGATCCGCTCCCGCCGCGCCGGCCTTCGCGCTCGGAAAGAGCGCAGACGCAGGCCCGGGGCGAAGATGCTCTAATTCTCCGTGACGAGCAGGCCGTAGCTGCCGTCTTCTCTCTTGTACAGCACGTTCACGCCGCCGCTCTCCGCGTCCTTGTAGACGAAGAAGGTGTGGTCCAGCAGCTCCATCTGCTGCATGGCTTCTTCCTCGTTCATGGGATGCAGCTTGAAGCGCTTGGTGCGCACCACGCCGGCCGCTTCCTCCGCGGCGTCCGGGATCTCCTCCAGCAGGAGCTCCTTCTGCTCCTTGTGGCGGCGGATCAGGCGGGTCTTGAGGCGGGACATCTGGGAAGACAGTTTATCTATGACGCGATCCAGACAGAAGTGGATGTCGTTTCCGCTCTCTTCGGCGCGGAACATGAGGCTTCCGGCGTAGATGGTGGCCTCCAGCTTGCAGAGACCGCTCCTGACCTCGCGGCAGACGACGGCGGCCTCCAGCTCTCCGGAGAAGTATTTGTCCAGTTTGGACATCTTCTTTTCGATCTCCGCCTGCAGGCGTTCGCTGGGATTGAAGTTTCTTCCGGTGATTTTGATATCCATAGCAGAACCTCCTTTTGATTCTGTTCTATTGGGGGTCTTGGACGAACTTTCCCCCACATATAGGATAGCATAAAAAACGCCCTTTGCATAGACGGCAGTTTCAGCCCGTGCTACAATGAAGGCCGGGCGGCCCCGCGCCGCAGAAGGAGGGATACAGCATGCCTCAGGTCATATCCGTGGAAACGATGCGCAAAAGCGACGCGTACACCATCGCGAACAAGACGCCTTCCAAAGAGCTCATGCGCAGAGCCGGAGAGGCCATCTTCCGCAGCGCGGAGTGGAAAGCGCCCGTCGCGGTGGCCTGCGGCAAGGGCAACAACGCCGGAGACGGCTTCGTAGTTGCCTCCCTGCTGCACAAGGCCGGCATCCCCTGCGAGATCCTGCTCCTGGAGGAGCGTTTTTCCGAAGACGGCGCCTATTATTTCGAAGCGTGCAAAGCGCTCGGCGTGCCCTGGCGGCTCTACGCGCCGGGCGAGACGCTCCGCGCCTACGGCAGCATCCTGGACTGCCTGCTCGGCACGGGCTTCCAGGGCGAGGTGCGCGAGCCCATGGCCTCCTTCATCCGCGCGATCAACGAGAGCGGCGCCTACGTGGTCTCCGCGGACATCAACAGCGGCCTGAACGGAGACAGCGGCCTCGGCAGCCTCTTCGTCCGCTCCGATCTCACGGTCTCCATCGGGACCTTCAAATACGGTCATTTCCGCGGTCTGGCGAAAGAAGCCATGAAGGAGAAGGTCAACTGCGACATCGGGATCGAGATCGTGGGGCCCTCCGAGTGGCTGGAAGAGGCCTAGGCGGCCCCAGACGGACGCGCCGGCCGGGCGGATCCCCGGCGCGGGTCCGAAACGGCCGCTCCCCTTGCGGCAGAACGAAAACGGCAGTTTTCTGCGCCGCGCAGAGGCAGAATTAAAAAACTCCTTGAACCGGTGGTTCAAGGAGTTTTTATTTTTTATGCCGGGCCGCGGGGCGGAAGGAGCCGCGCCGCGGCGCCCTGCCTCCTTACATGAGGAGGCCCATGACGTTCGTGATGATGCCCGTCAGTTCCTCATCGCTCAGTTCGAACACGTTCTTGCGGTTCTCGTTCGCGCTCACGCTGACCTGCTCCGCCTTATAAGCGCTGAAGTCGAAGACCGCGTACTCCTCGCCGTCCGCAATGATGCTGCCGTCCTTGTAGGAGAGCTTTCCGTCTTCCTTGGCGACGTTGAACTTGATCAGGAATTCTTCGCCGCCGCTCGTGCCCTTGATCTCTGCCGCGTTGTCCGCGTAGACGGTGTCGAGCGTGACGTCCTGGCCCTGCGCGTCGTTTTTGACCGCGATGACGGAATGGTACGTGTCGCCGGCCTCGTGCGTGATGCTCATGGCCGTCGATCCGGCATCAAAGGCAAAGGCGTTCTCCGCGCCCTGGAAGAAGTCCATGGTGAAGGCCATGGGATCCGCGGCGTTCTCGACGCTGTAATCCACGCTGACCAGCTTCTTCTCCGCCACCTTCCAGGTGCCGGTGACCGTTACGCCTTCTTTGTCCAGTTTTTCGATGGCCGCGTCCAGATCCGGCATGGTGCTCACGCCTTCCATCTGCACAAAGGAAGTGGCCTCCGTGAGGAGCGCTTCCACGTCTCTGAGGAAGGCCGCGGTCTCCGGACCGGTCTTGGCGCTGGTGTAGATGAAGCCGTCCTTCTCGGCACCGCCCATCTCCACCTTGCCGGCTTCGTAGCTCAGGCCGTCGGCAAGGAACGCGCTCAGCTTTTCCATCAGCTGCTTGTTGTAGTATTCGGGATCCGCAACGGCGTTTTTCATGTAGTCGGTGAGCTGGGCGATCGTGTCTTCCACGGTGTTCAGGACGTCTTCCGTGAACAGGCCGTAGGACTCCAGCGCGGAGCCGCTGTACTGTTCCGCGATGCCCGTGGGCGCGAAGCCGTAGAGCGCTTCATCGCCGAGCAGCGCCTCGCAGCTGAGGCCGATGAAGTCCGGCACCGCCTCCAGCCCCAGCTTAACGCTGACGCCGAGGACTTCCATGTTCATATCCATGGTCATGATGCCCTGGTTGCCGTCCGCGGAGCAGCTGCCGCTGACGTCCACTCTCTCGTCGGCCGGTCCGATGCCCATGGTGTAGTCCACGGTGACCAGCTTCTCGTCTTCCATTTCCATGAGGGGACCCAGCGGACCTTTTTCAAAGCGGGCGTTGAGATCCTCCGAAGAGGCCTGCACTGCCGACATGAGATAGCCGGCGGGATCTTCCTTGACCAGATCCGCTTCCGTCTTGCCGCAGGCGCCGAAGCTCATGACGACCACGAGCAGCAGAGCCAGCAAGAGGGCCGCGGACTTCTTTCCGTATTTCATTTCTTTCTCCTCCTTTTCAAATGCACTCGCCTGCCGCGAGGCAGGAACTTCCCTGCATTTCGGGCGTTTCCGCAAAAAAGGACCCTTCCGCCCGTATTCGGGGATATTATACTCTATTTTATCTCCCCTGTGTGAAAAACTTTCGGAGAGGACCTGCCCCGGCGGAGGCCGTGCGCGCGGCCGGAAGATGTGTTAAAATGTAAACCGGCGGTTGACCTTTTTGTTTCACTTCCGCGTTATCCTATGACCGTAAACAGGAACACAGGGCCGCGGACGCGGCCAACGGAAGGAGGAAACGCATATGAAAAAAGGTCTTACCGAACTCGTCCTGATCCTCGACGCCAGCGGCTCCATGGAATCCCTCACCGGAGACACCA
>JAEELK010000155.1 GCA_016282655.1 Bacillota bacterium
GGCGGCGGCCAGCGCCACGCCCCAGGCGTTCTGCCAGCGCAGCAGTTCCGGCGCCACGGCGTGCGGCACGCCGCGTTCCCGCAGGGCGGCGGCAAGGATCTCCGCGCCGTCCCCGGTCACCCACAGCGGCCGGCTGAGCGCGGCGGCTTCCTCCGCGGCCTCTGCCGCGGATATGGCCCTGTCCGGTACGATCCGCTCGGGTACGCCGCTGCGCAGGGCGAAAAACGCGTTGTAGATCTGCCCGCGGCGGGCGTCCATGGCGGGACAGATCACCGTTTCCTCCGGCAGGCCGAGCCCAAGCCAGGCCGTGCTCTCCAGGGTGGAGACGCCGACGGCCGGCTTGCCGAGGCCCCAGCAGAGGCCCTTCGCGGTGGACACGCCGATGCGGATCCCGGTGAACGAGCCCGGGCCGACCGCCACGGCGACGGCGTCGATCTCTTCCGGGCGTATCTCCGTGTGCGCGAACATGCTTTCGATCATGGGCAGGAGCGTGCGGCTGTGGGTGAGGCCGCTGCGCTGGTCACTCTGCGCGATCCGCTCCCCGTCGCGGCAGAGGCACACGGAAGCGGCCTTCGCCGAGGATTCTATCGCGAGCGTCAGCACGGCTCTCCCCCCTCGATGGTGATCCTTCTCTCGCTGTCCGACAGCTTTTCGATGGTCACGCGGTACTCGCTGCCGTCGAAGGCTTCGGGCACGTTCTCGCTCCACTCCACGGCGCACACGCCGTCTCTCGCGAGATAGTCTTCCCAGCCGATGTCGAACAGCTCGTCCGAGCTTCCCAGCCGGAACATATCGAAATGGAACAGTTCCCTCTCGCCGGGCAGCTCGTTCACGATGGTGAACGTGGGGCTCATCACCCGGCCGCGCACGCCCAGGCCGCGGGCCATCCCGCGGATGAACGCCGTTTTCCCCGCGCCGAGTTCGCCGTACATGGCGACCACCTGCCCTCCCGGAGGCAGGGCGGCGGCGAAGCGCTCTCCCAGCGCCTCGGTTTCGGATTCTGAACGGCTCACACAGACCATATCGTCCCTCGATCGATCGTTTTCTTCCGGGAGATTATACACCCGGACGCGGCGGCTCGTAAAGGCTTTTCTTACGGTTGCAGAAATCCGCCGTCTGTGGTAGAATGGCACGAAAGAAAAGTTCCGCCAAGGGAGGTGAGAGCATGGCGGGTTTTCGAAGAGGCCTTTATGAGTTCTGGCGCTATATCCGGAGCCATACGTCCGATTTCCGGCACCGGGCGGATATTCCCCTGCTCATCCTTTCGCTGATCTGCTCCATCTTCGGGCTCATCCTGCTCTCCAGCGCCACCAAGGCGCTGCCCGGCCGGACCTACCTGCCCGTCCAGATCCTCGCCCTGTTCTTCGGCCTGATGCTGTATTACGTGTTCACCATCCTGGACGTGGACATCATTGCGGACAAGTGGATCGCCCTGCTCATCTTCGAAACGTTCATCATGCTGCTGCTGGTGCCCTTCGGCGTATCGGGCGACACCGGCAACAAGGGCTGGATCCGCTTCCTGGGCATCGGCATCCAGCCTTCGGAGATCGCGAAGGTCGTGTTCATCGTGCTGATGGCGAAGCACATGACCTATCTGAAGGAGTACAAAGACATCAACTCGGTGCGGAGCATCCTGATGCTCCTGGTCCATTTCGGCTACACCTTCGTGCTGGTCATGTTCACTTCGGAAGACCTGGGCAGCGCCGTTGTCTTCGCGGCCATCTTCGTTGTGATGATGATCGTGGCCGGCGTGAAGCTTTACTGGTTCCTGATCGGCGGCGCCGCCGTCGCGCTGGCGATCCCGTTCCTGTGGAACAACTTCCTCGACGAGTACCAGCGCCAGCGCATCCTGGCGCCCTATGACCCTACCATCGACCCGACCGGCTGGGGCATCACCTGGCAGACCACCCGAAGCCGTCTGGCCCTGGCCTCGGGGCAGTTCACCGGCGTGGGGCTCGGCAACGGCGTGCAGACGCAGACCAACTCCCTCACCGGCAAGCACACCGACTTCATCTTCTCCATGGCCGGAGAGGAGCTGGGCATGATCGCCTGCCTTGCCATCATGCTGCTGCTCTCCATCATCATCATCCACTGCACGCTGGTGGGGATCCGCTCCAACAACACCATGAGTATGATGGTCTGCATCGGCGTGGCCTCCAGCGTGTTCTTCCAGATGCTGGTCAACACCGGCATGTGCATGGGCATCACGCCCGTTATCGGCATCACGCTCCCCTTCTTCAGCTACGGCGGCTCGTCGCTGATGTCCACCTTCGCCGCCATGGGGCTTGTCTCCGGCGTGAAGTACCGACCAACGCCGCAGCAGTTCCACCGGTACTGATCCAAACAAAAAAGACGGACGGGAGATCCCGTCCGTCTTTTCGTTTTCACTCTGCCAGCCAGCTTCGGATCGACTCGCGCATCTCCCCGCGGGCGACCGCCGTGGTGAAGCGTTCCGGCTTCTCTTTCAGGGCCGCGAGCGGAGCGGGGACCGTCTGCCCGGTGAGCGCCGCCAGTTCGTTCTGTGCGTCAAAGCCGCTCTCCGGCGCCTCGCGGCCGAGCGAGCGGAGCATGTCCGCCGCGAACTTGAACGGCGACGCGGTGGAAAGCACCACGCACGGCACGCCGTCTGCGCGTTCCCTCCATGCGGCGGATACGCCCACCGCGGTGTGCGGGTCGGCCAGATACCGGCGTTCCTCCCAGAGGCTGCGGATCGTCCGCGCGGTCTCGGCCTCGTCGGCGTAGCGGCCGCAGAAGCCCTCGCGGCGCAGCTTTTCCAGCATCCCTTCGCTGATGCCGTAGCGTCCGCCGGAGCGGAGCTCCTCCATCCAGCGCGAGACCCGGTCCGGGTCGCCGCTGGCCATGAACAGCAGCCGCTCCAGGTTGGAGGACACCAGGATGTCCATCGACGGGGACATGGTCCGCAGGAACGGACGGTTCTTGTCGTACGAGCCGGTATCGAAAAAGTCCGTGAGCACGTTATTGCTGTTCGAAGCACAGATCAGGCGCCGTACGGGAAGCCCCGCCTTCTTCGCCATATAGCCCGCCAGGATATCCCCGAAGTTGCCGGTGGGCACGGAGAAGTCGATCTCTTCGCCGAAGGAGATGGCCCCTGCGGCGAGCAGCTGCGCGTAGGCGGAGAAATAGTAGGCGATCTGCGGTGCCAGCCGCCCCCAGTTGATGGAGTTGGCGCTCGAGAGAACGATCCCTGCCTCTTTCAGCTCGCTCTCCAGTTCCCGGTCGGAGAAGATCGCCTTCACACCGGTCTGCGCGTCGTCAAAGTTGCCTTTCACGCCCAGGACCAGAAC
>JAEELK010000156.1 GCA_016282655.1 Bacillota bacterium
CGCCCTTTGGCCCCATCGAGATGGAGCTCCTGACGAACGCCATCGTCAACCGGCTGCGGCCAGAGCAGAGCAGCGGCAGCCTGGACATCGATTATCAGCTCTGCCTGAGGGGGTTGATGGAGGGGCGCAACCGCCTCTGCATCGAGATCGCGCCGGGGCAGCGCATGCCGGGCGCGGAACGCGGAAAGGTCCAATAGGGGGAACCGATGTCACAGAAAACAGCCAGAGCCATCGCGAAGATCATCGCCATCCTTCTGGTGGCGGCGCTCGTGGTCACCACATTCGCTTACGTATTCGGCGAGGAGAGCTACGCCGCGGAGCCGACGCCCACGGAGGTCGCGGACCAGCTGGCGCTGCTGGCCGAGCTCATGAACCTGGTGCAGTTCTACTATAAAGATCAGGTCAGCCTGCAGGATCTGCTGGACGGCGCTTTTTCGGGCACGATCGACAGCCTGAACGATCCCTTCAGCGTGTATTTCGTCAGCACGGAGGAGGGGCAGGAATTTCTACAGAGCGTCAGCGGGACGTATTCGGGGGTCGGCCTGGAACTGACCATGGATGAGAAAGGCCAGGTGAGCGTGGTCAGCGTCCTGCCGGGAAGCCCGGCGCTGGACGCGGGCATGCTCGCCGGAGACAGGATCCTGCGCGTGGACGGCATGGACATCAGCGGCCTCACGCTCACGCAGGTGGTGCTGCTGATCCGGGGCGAGGCGGGCACCCAGGTCCGCGTCACCGTGGAACGTTCCGCGCAGACGCTGCAGTTTCCGCTGGTCCGCGACGAGATCAACCAGATCGCCGTGGAGTCGCAGATGCTCAGCGACGGCATCGGCTATATCCGCATCAAGAGCTTCGACGAAGACTGCGTGCAGGAGTTCACCAACGCCAAACTGCGGCTCATGGCCCAGGGCGCCGCGGCCTTCGTCATCGACGTGCGCGACAATCCCGGCGGGTACGTCGACAGCGCGGTGCAGATCGCGGGGCAGTTCCTGCCGAAGGTCGAAGTGACGCATTTCTCCCGCAAGGGCGAGATCGTGCAGACGCTCAGCTCGGACGGCTACGGCGTCAGCGGCATCCCCATCGTGCTCCTGACCAACGGCAGCAGCGCCAGCGCCTCCGAGATCCTGGCAGCCGCCTGGAAGGAGCATCACGCCGCCACGCTCGTGGGCACGCAGACCTACGGAAAAGGCATCGCCCAGCAGCTGCTGGAGATGCAGAACGGCAAATACGTGAAGCTCTCCACCTTCTATTTCCTGACGCCGCGCAAGAACATGATCGACGGCAAGGGCGTCGCACCGGACTACGTGGTGGAGAACTTCAGCGCGGCGGAGCAGGAGGCCCTTGCGGCGCTCTATGCCTCTTTCGTCCCCATGCGCGAGAGCGTCAAGCCCGCGGCCGGCGCGGAGGGCCTCAACGTCTACGGCGCGCAGCAGCGCCTGCAGATGCTGGGCTACGCCTGTGAGGTCAGCGGCCTGATGGACGAGGCGACCGTCGCGGCCGTCACGCAGTTCCAGAGAGACAGCGGGCTCTATCCCTACGGCGTGCTGGACTACACCACCAGAGACCGTCTGGAGCTGGAGGCGGCAGCCGCGGCTTCCGGCAAGGTCAGCACGGAGGACCGGCAGCTCGCCAAAGCGCTGGAGCTGCTCCACTGATGGAAAGAGAGGCGGGAGCGAAGCGTGAGCCATCTGCTGATCGTAGACGATGAAGCGAAGATCCGGGAAGTCATCCGGGAATATGCCCTCTACGGAGGATATGAGGTCAGCGAGGCCGCGGACGGCACGGAGGCCGTGTCCCTCTGCGCGGAGCGCGACTTCGACCTGATCATCATGGACATCATGATGCCCCGCATGGACGGCTTTACGGCCTGTCAGGAGATCTTCAAAACGAAGAAGATCCCGGTCATCATGCTCTCCGCGCGCGGAGAGGAGTACGACAAACTCTTCGGCTTTACGCTGGGCATAGACGATTACGTCACCAAGCCCTTCAGCCCGAAGGAGCTGATGGCGCGTGTGAAGGCGGTGCTGAGCCGTCGCGCGCCGGAAATGCCCGCGCTGCCGGAGGCGCAGCGCTTCGGCGGGCTGGAGATCAACGAGGCGGCCCGCACGGTCAGCGTCGACGGCGCTAAAGTCGAGCTGACCCCGAAGGAATACGACCTCCTCTTTTATCTGCTTCGGAACCGCGGGCTGGCGCTCAGCCGCGAAAAACTCCTTGCGGACGTCTGGGACTACGACTATCTCGGGGATGACCGCACCGTAGATACCCACGTCAAGAACCTGCGGAACGCGCTCGGTCCCTACCGGGACAGCATCGTGACCGTCCGCGGCGTCGGCTATAAATTCGAACCGGAAGCGTAAGGGGCAGGACGTGAAGATCGACGGAAAAAGTTTGAAACTGCGTCTCTGGGGCTCCTTCGCGCTCTTTACGATCCTGATCCTGGCCATGATCTGGGGCATGCAGATCCTGCTGTTCCGCACCTACTATGAGGAAATGAAGACCCGGGAGGTGGTCCGCATGGCGGACGACATCGTCGAGGGTTACGCGCAGCTGGATCTCTGGCGCATGATCTCCTATTCCCGCTCGGACGACGTCTTCATCCGGCTGGAGACCGAGACCGGCCTGGTGCTTTATACGCCCGGCGCGGAGAACCAGCGCCCGACGGTCTTCGTGGAGAACTGGGATCTCTCCGAGGCGCGCGCGGCGCTGCAGGCGGGGGAGACGAGCTACCGCTCCATCACCTCTCATGTCGAAGGCAGCACCATGCTGGACCGCGGGCTCATCTACGGACGGCGCATCGAGATCTCTCCGCATGAGGACCGCTACGCGATGCTCTTCATCTGCGCGCCGCTCGCGCCGGCGGAGTCCACCATGCAGATCCTCACGCAGATGCTGGTCTACGTCAGCATCATGTCCGTGATCATTTCCCTGCTCATCTCCTTCTTCCTGGCCAAACGCATCACCGGACCGCTGGTGGATCTGACCGCCAGCGCGAGGCGCCTGGCGGACGGGGAGACCGGCGTCTCCTTCGACGTCGGAGACCGCCGCTACACGGAGATCAACGAGCTCGCGGACACGCTGGACCATGCCTCCCAGGAGCTCGCCAAGACAGAAGAACTGCAGAAGGACCTGATCGCGAACGTTTCGCACGACATCCGCACGCCGCTCACCATGGTGAGATCCTACGCGGAGATGGTCCGCGATCTTTCCGGAGACGATCCGGAGAAGCGGAACGCGCATCTCGGCGTCATCATCGACGAGGCGGACCGCATGGACGCCCTGGTCCAGGATATGCTGACCCTCTCGCGGATGCAGTCCGGCGCGGTCGAACTGGAACTGCGCGACTTTTCTCTCACGCAGACGGCCTCGGATATGGTGGAGCACTGCCGCCCTCTGGGAGCGCAGGACGGCGCGCTGATCTCCCTGGAGGCGCAGGGCGACTGCCGCGCGCACGGCGACGAGCCGCGGATCCGTCAGGTCCTCACCAACCTGATCAGCAACGCGCTGCGCTACGCCGCGGGCGCCCCGGTGACGGTCCGGGTGGAGGAGCGGCAAGAGGGCATCTACTGCGCCGTGGAGGACCGCGGCCCCGGGATCCCGGAGGAGGATCTGGAGCAGATCTGGAAACGCTACTACAGGAGCAGCGCCAACCTGAGCCGCGGCGAAGGCACCGGCCTGGGCCTCGCCATCACCCGCGAGATCCTGGACCTGCATAAGAGCCGTTTCGGCGTCCGCAGCCGCCTCGGCGAAGGCAGCACCTTCTGGTTCATGCTGGACAAAGCAAAGGAGGAGCCCCATGAAGATCAGCATCAACGCGCATAGCAGCATCCGCGTCGAGGCGGAGCGCCGCATCCATTTCGATCCCTATCTCATGAAAGAAGCGCCGCAGGACGCGGAGATCATCTTCTTCACGCATTCGCACTACGATCACTTCTCGCCGGAGGACGCGGCGCGCGCGGCCGGCCCGGACTGCGTCTATGTCGCCCCGAAGGACATGGAACAGGCCCTGCTGGAGCTCGGCATCCCGCGGGAGCGGATCGTTCTGCTGGCGCCGGGCGAAAAGACGGAGGTGCGGGGGCTCCCCGTGGAAGCGGTCCCGGCCTACAACATCATGAAGCCCTTCCACCCGAAGAAAAACGGCTGGCTGGGCTACGTGGTCGAGGCGGAGGGAAAGCGCATCTACGTTTGCGGCGACACGGACCGCACCGCGGACGCGGCGCTGGTGAACTGCCAGATCGCGCTCATCCCGGTGGGCGGCACCTATACCATGAACGCGAAGGAAGGCGCCAAACTGGCGCTGGCGCTTCAGCCGGAGCTCGCCATCCCCACCCATTACGGCAGCGCGGTGGGCAAGATGGAAGACGGCCCTGCCTTTGAAGCGGCGCTGGGCGGGAAAGTCCCCTGTCAGCGCCTGATCGTTTAAGCCGTTACAGTTCATGCGGAAAGGAGCAGAACAATGGAATCGTTAAAGGGAAACTGCCTGCTGGCGCAGTCCGGCGGCCCCACCTCCGTCATCAACGCCAGCGCGCTCGGCTGCATCCAGGCGGCCATGGCCTCGCCCCTGATCGGACACGTTTACGCGGCGGCGCACGGCATCCAGGGCGTGCTGAAGGACCGGCTCTACGATCTGAACGAAGAGGATCCCGCGGAGCTCGAACTGCTGCGCTACACGCCTTCCTCCGCCTTCGGCAGCTGCCGCTACAAGCTGGCGGACGCCTCCGAAAAAGAAGAGGACTACCAGCGCATCCTGGAGATCTTCCGCAAGTATGAGATCCGCTATTTCTTCTATAACGGCGGCAACGATTCCATGGATACCTGCAACAAGATCAGCAAGTATCTGGCCGGAAAGGGCTATGCCTGCCGGGTCATGGGCATCCCCAAGACCATCGACAACGACCTCGCCTGCACGGACCACTGCCCGGGCTTCGGCAGCGCCGCGAAGTACATCGCCACCTCCCTGCTGGAGATCTCCCGCGACGCCAAGGTCTACGACAATCGCTCCGTGACCATCGTGGAGATCATGGGGCGCAACGCCGGATGGCTCACCGCCGCGGCCGCGCTCGCGCAGATCGGCGGCGACGGTCCGGATCTGATCTACCTGCCGGAGCTCCCCTGCGACATCGAGAAACTGATGGGGGACATCCGCCGGGTCTATGAGGAAAAAGGAGACTGCCTGGTGGCGATCTCCGAGGGCGTCCGCGACAAAGAAGGGCGCTTCCTCTCCGCCTATTTCAACGACATCGCGAGCAGCAAGGACGCCTTCGGCCACGCGCAGATGGGCGGCCTGGCGGCCAGCCTCGCGGCCCACTGCAAGGCGCAGCTCCCCGGCGCCAAGGTCCGCGGCATCGAGCTCAGCCTGCTGCAGCGCTGCGCTTCCCACGCGGCCTCCGCCACGGACATCGAGGAGTCCTATCAGGCAGGAAAGACCGCCTTTGAAGCCGCGGCCGCGGGCACGACGGACAAGATGGTGGCCTTCCGCAGGGCGGAAGGGGCGGAATACCGCTGTGAGATGGTCCTGGTCGACCTCGCGGACGTGGCGAACGAAGAGAAGAAGATCCCGCGCGCCTGGATCAACGAGGCCGGAAACGGCGTCCTGCAGCCCGCGAAGGACTACATCGCGCCGCTGATCCTGGGCGAGACCGCCCAGCCGAAGGAGAACGGCCTTCCGCGTCTGGCCAGGCTGAAGAAGGTCCCCGCGAAGGCGGAATAGACGAAAGACAGAGAGCGGAGTGCTCCGCCGGAAGCGCCGCGGCATCGTCCGCGGCGCTTTTTTTTGCAAAAGGCCGCCCGCGGGGCGGCATCTCTAATCCTTGACGCCTTCCAAAGTCCTGCGCTATAATATTAACTGGGTATACCCATCTTTCGGCATGCCTGCAAACGGGAGAAAGGAGGACGTATGTATCGCATTGGAGACCGTATCGTTTACCCCATGCACGGCGCCGGTGTCATCGAGGACATCCGGGAGCAGACCATATTGGGAAGATCCCAGCAATACTACGTGCTCAGCGCCTCCTATGGAAATATGAAGCTCATGATCCCGGTGGAGAACGCGGAGGAGATCGGCGTCCGCAACATCCAGGGGCCCGAGGTGATCGGCCCCGTCTTCGAGGTGCTCCGCGCGCCTTCCGAGGCGAGCGGCGGCAACTGGAACCGCCGCAACCGGGAGAACCTGGAAAAACTGAAGACCGGTGATCTCTGCAAGGCGGCGGAGGTCATCCGGGGCCTGCTCCGCGCGGAGCGGGAAAAGAAGCTCTCCGGGGTGGAAAAAGACATGCTGGCCAAAGCCAGACACATCCTGCTGAGCGAGCTGCTGCTCATCACGGACTGGAGCCGCGAAGAGGCGGAGCAGAAGGTCACGGAGGCCGTATTCGCTTCGGCGGAGGAGCCGGCACAGACAGCGGACTAGTTTTGTGAAAGGAAAACGATGACCCTTCTAGAAAAGATCGGCACAGCTTTGTTCTCGCTGGTCGGCGCGTTCGCCGGCTACGGCGTATGGCAGCTGATCAACAGATTCATATTGCGGATCGTGGCGATGCGCTTCGGCCTGCCCGCTCTGACGAACTGGCAGGAAGCGATCGTGCAGCTGCTTTTCGTTGCCTTTTTCGCGTTCCTGGGCTACTGGCTCTCGCCGCTCATCTTCCGCGGGGGCAGCAAGCTGGCCAACAACATCGAACACAACCTCCAGCAGATGACGATCAACGAACTACTCTCCGCGGTGGCGGGCACCATCATCGGTCTCATCCTGGCGTATCTGATCTGCACGCTCTTCCACGGCGTGTTCAACTCCTATCTGGAGGCGGCGATCGACCTGGTCATCTACGTCTTCCTGGGCTATCTGGGCTATTTCATCTTCCGGAGGCGCAGCAAGGAGATCAACCTGCGCAGGCTGCGCACCGAAAGCGCGGAGCGGACAGAGCGCGGGGAGCGCGGCGAGCGGAAAAAGAGATCCTCCGCGATCCCCAAGGTGCTGGATACCAGCGTCATCATCGACGGGCGCATCGTGGACATCATCGAGAGCGGCTTCCTGGAAGGCCCCTTCCTCATCCCGGAGTTCGTGCTCATCGAACTGCAGCACCTCGCGGATTCCTCCGACAGCCTGAAGCGCGCCAAGGGGCGCCGCGGCCTGGAGATCCTCAACCGCATGCAGGAGAAGTTCGGCATCGAGATCTTCGACTCCTCCGCGGAGAAGGGCATCGACGAGATCCCGGAGGTGGACCTGAAGCTGCTGCGCCTGGCGCAGAACCGCGGCGGCAAGCTGCTGACCACGGATTACAACCTGAACAAGGTGGCGGGCATCCGGGGCGTTCCTGTGCTCAACATCAATCATCTGGCCAACGTGCTGCGGCCGAGGGTCATCCCCGGCGAGAGCCTGCAGGTGGACATCCTGCGCGAGGGCACGGAGGAAGGCCAGGGCGTGGCCTATCTGGAGGACGGCACCATGGTGGTGGTCGAGGAAGGACGCGACTTCATCGGCCAGCGCATCCAGGTGGTAGTCACCAGCCTGCTGCAGTCCGCGGCAGGGCGGCTGATCTTCGCCAAGCCGAAAAGGAAAGGATAGATGTATCAGGGAAGGACGGTGGCGGCGCTCCTTGCCGCCGGCGGCTCCGGCAGCCGTGTCGGAGGACCGCTCCCGAAGCTGTACCGCAGTCTGAGCGGCGTGTCTGTGCTGGGCAGGAGCCTGCAGGCGCTGGCCGCTCATCCTTATGTCGACCGCGTTTACGTGAGCCTGCGGGCCGGAGACGAAGCGCTGTTCCGGGAGCTTGCCGCGCCCTATGGCGGGCAGAAGCTGCAGCCGCCCCTGCCGGGCGGCGCGGAGCGGCAGGATTCCGTGGCCGCGGCCCTGCGGGTGTTGGCGGACGCGGAGGCGCCGGATAGCATCCTGCTGGTGCACGACGGCGCGAGACCGCTGCTCTCCGGCGCGCTCATCGGGCGCGTCACAGAGGCCGCGGCCGCCTGCGGCGCTGCCATCCCGGTGCTCCCCCTGCGCGATACCGTCAAGCAGCGCGGGCCGGACGGACTGCTCCGGACCCCGCCGCGCAGCAGTCTCATGGCCGCGCAGACGCCGCAGGGCTTCCGCCTGGATCTGCTGCTGGAGGCGTACCGGCAGGCGGAAGCGGACGGCTTCCTGGGCACAGACGATGCCTCGCTGCTCGAACGCCTGGGCCGTCCCGTGCAAACGGTGGAAGGCGAGCAGGAGAACCTGAAGATCACTCTCCCGGAGGATCTGGCTTACATGGAATGGCTCATCGAGAGGAGAAACGATGCATAGAGAAGTCGAAGAAGAAGAAAAATGCCTTCGGACCGGGCTCGGCTACGACGTTCACGCCCTGGTGGAAGGACGGCCGCTCATCCTGGGCGGCGTGGAGCTCCCGTATGAAAAAGGCCTGGCGGGCCACTCGGACGCCGACGTGCTGACCCACGCCGCCATGGACGCCCTGCTCGGCGCCTGCGCCCTGGGCGACATCGGCAGGCTCTTTCCGGACACGGACCCCGCTTACGAAGGGGTCAACAGCATGCTCCTGCTGCAGCAGGTGGGACGGATGGTCGAGGCGGCGGGCTACCGCGTCGCGAACCTGGACGTCGTCCTGATGGCGGAAGCGCCGAAGATCGCGCCCTTCGTGGAATTCATGCGGGCGCAGCTGGCCTGGAACCTGAACGTCCGCGTCGGGCGGATCAGCATCAAAGCCACCACCACGGAAGGTCTCGGCTTCATCGGCCGGGGAGAGGGCATGGCCGCGCAGGCCATCGCCACCGTACTGCCCATCGAAGCGGCCGGCGAGGCTGTCAAAGGAGAAGAATAAAATGAGAATGTCAAAAATGTATTTCCATACGCTGCGCGAAGTGCCCGCGGAGGCGGAGATCCCCAGCCACGTCTGGCTCCTCAGGGCCGGCATGATCCGCAAGCTGGTCTCCGGCGTCTACGGCTTCCTGCCCCTGGGCCGCCGCAGCCTTTTGAAGATCGAGGCGATCGTGCGCGAGGAGATGGACGCCTCCGGCGCGCAGGAGATCCTCTGCTCGGCGCTCTGCCCGGCGGAGCTCTGGCAGGAGTCCGGCCGCTGGACCGCCTACGGCCCGGAGATGTGGCGCCTGAAGGACCGCAACCAGAGAGAGTTCTGCCTCGGCCCGACCCATGAAGAGGTCTTCACGGACCTGGTCCGCAACGAGGTGGACTCCTACCGGCAGCTGCCCCTGAACCTCTATCAGATCCAGACGAAGTACCGCGACGAGCAGCGGCCCCGCTTCGGCCTCATGCGCAGCCGCGAGTTCATCATGAAGGACGCCTATTCCTTCGACCGCGATCAGGCGGGCCTGGACGTCAGCTATCAGACCATGTACGACGCCTACACCCGCATCTTCACCCGCTGCGGGCTGCGCTTCTGCGCGGTCTCCGCGGACAGCGGCGCCATCGGCGGCAGCGGCTCCCACGAATTCAACGTCTTCTCCGAATACGGCGAGAGCGAGATCATCCATTGCCCGAAGTGCGGCATGGCCGCCACCCGCGAGCGGGCCGAGGTGCCGGACGAAGCAGCCGCGCCCGAGGAGCTGCTCCCGATGGAGGAGGTCCACACCCCCGGCACCAAGAGCATCGAGGAGGTCGCCGGCTTCCTGCAGATCCCGAAGGAAAAGACCCTGAAGGCGCTGCTCTTCCGCGTCTATGACCAGCCCTACGAATACGCGGCGGTCTTCATCCGCGGCGACCGCGAGCTGAACATGACCAAGCTGATCAACGCGCTGGACGTGCCGGAGTACGCCGTGGAATTCGCGGACGAAGCGGCCATGCACGAAGTCACGGGCGCGGTCGGCGGCTTCACGGGGCCGGTCGGCCTGCACGACTGCAAGATCCTCGTGGACAGCGAGGCGGCCGCGGCGCCCAACCTCTGCGCCGGCGCCTGCAAGGCGGACCACCACCTGAAGAACGTCAACTACGGCAGGGACTACAGCGCGGACATCGTCTGCGACCTCAAGCTCATGCAGCCGGGCGGGGCCTGCCCCGTCTGCGGCGCGCCGGTCGAGATGAGCCGGGGCGTCGAGGTCGGCCACGTCTTCAAGCTGGGCACCAAGTACAGCGAGGCCATGCACGCTTATTTCAAGGACGAGAACCAGCAGGAAAAGCCCCTCATCATGGGCTGCTACGGCATCGGCATCACCCGGACGCTGGCGGCCGTGGTGGAGCAGTTCCACGACGAGAACGGCATCCTCTGGCCCATGGCGGTGGCGCCGTATCACGTCATCATCACGCTCATCAGCCCCAAGGACGAGACGCAGAGCGCCGTGGCCGAGGAGATCTACGGAAAGCTGCAGAAGGCCGGCGTGGAGGTGCTCCTGGACGACCGCGAAGAGCGTCCCGGCGTCAAGTTCAAGGACGCGGACCTCATCGGCATCCCGCTGCGCATCACGGTGGGCAAGCGGGCCGGCGAAGGCATCGTAGAGTATAAGCTCCGCAGCGAGGCGGAGCG
>JAEELK010000157.1 GCA_016282655.1 Bacillota bacterium
CGAGGATCACGTGCTTCTTCATGAGTATCCTCGCGAAGATCTGCGTGCACCACTGCTCCGGGATGCTCTCCCTCGGCGGGATTTTTGACAGATATGCATCTATCTCCTCCGGGGTGCCCATCAGCATCTGTTTTTCAAAATATGTTCCGCCAATGCCGTCCGCGCAGCTCGCGCAGAGGATGATCACTCCGCCGTCGCGGCAGCAGACCTCGGCCGTGGCCGCGGCCTTGGGGCTCTGATAGAGGTTCTGGTCCAGCGGATAACCGCCGTTGGACGTGACCACGATGTCTCCGGTCACCAGCGGGCACTGCGCCAGGCTTCTGACGAAGGCCACGCCCTCTGCGTGCGCCTCCTCCAGATCGCCGGCAAAAGCGGCGATGACCTTTTTCTCACCGTTCAGCGCCACGTTGAGTATGAATCTCACCCCGGCCATCCTGGCGGCGCAGACCATATCTTCGTGAATGGGATTGTGCGCGAGCTGTCCGGCGTTGGAGTAAGGGCTGGAGACAGCCTTGTAGGAATGGTTCTCGTTGACCGTGGCAGCGTTGCACACGCCCGGCAGGATGCTCTTGCGCCCGCCGGAAAAGCCCGCGAAAAAGTGCGGCTCGATGAAGCCTTCGGTGACCAGCAGGTCGCAGTCCACTGCCACACGGTTTACCCAGAGCTCGGCCCCCGAGGGCAGAGTGCCAAGATGCACGTAGTCTTCGTCTTTGTACGCGTCGTTTACCACGATACGCTCGTTATCCACGATGGCGTCGCCGAACATCCTGCGCTGCTCCTCCTCCGTGGTCCTGCGGTGCAGCCCGGTCGCGATGAGGATGGTGATATCCGCGTCCGGTTCGCCCGCCCTGATCTCGGAGAGCAGGATCGGCAGGGTGATACGGCTCGGCACGGCGCGGGTGTGGTCGCTCGTCACGACCGTGACGCGCTTTTTGCCCGTGGCAAGCTCGCGGAGGGGCTGCGAACCGATCGGAGACGCGAGCGCGTCGCGAATAAGCTCCTCTTCGCCCTTCCCTGCCCTGTATTCGTCCGTCTTCGCGTAGATCAGCGCTTCCAGACGGTCTTCTTCGATGTGGAGTTCCTTCGATGACGTGTAGTACGGGATCTTTATCGTTTTCATTTTTGCCGGACGGCCCCCTTTTTTATACTAAAGGGTAACCGGAGGGTCCCCGGTTACCCTTGACCTTTTTCTGCCCTTATATTATCAGGCTTTTTTCCTTTTGAACAGACCTTTGATCCGGTTGATCATGGCCTTCCACCACTTCATGCGGCTGACCGCAAAATAGAACAGCACGAGGAAGAGGATAAAAGTGATGGGGCGAGTGAAGATGCTTGCAAAGAAGCCGCCCACGCCCTTGAACGCTACCAGGCCGTTGCGCATGTTCGTCTCGAGCATGTTGCCCAGAACTATACCTAGCACCAGAGGAGACGCGGGATATTTGAATTTCTTGAGCAGGTAGCCCAGGAAACCGAACAGCAGCATCCAGCCGATGTGGATCGTGAGGTTGTTGGTAACATATGCGCCCGTGATCGCCAGGATGACGATGATCGGGAACAGCCTGCCCTTGGGTATCTCGACGAACTTCGCAAAGATCCTGATTCCGGTAAGGCCGAAAGGAAGGAGCAGTATGTTCGCGATAAGGCAAAGGGCGACGACGATGTAGAACAGGTCCTTGGAGTTCTGCATAAGCAGCGGACCGGGCTGCATGCCGTGGACGATGAGCGCGCTCATGATGATCGCGGTGATCGCGTCTCCGGGAACGCCGAGCGTCAGCATGGGGATGAACGCTCCGCCAACGGCGGCGTTATTCGAGGATTCGGGGGCGACCAGGCCCTCGATAGCTCCTTCGCCGAAGGGCACCTCGGGATTCTTGGTGGTGCGGCGCGCATGGTCATAGGCCAGCAGCGCTGCGACCGTGCCGCCCGCGCCGGGAAGCGCTCCGACTACCATACCGATGAAGGAACATCTGAGGGTCAGCCAGAAGTGCTTGACGACCTCGACGAAGTGAGGCACTATCCTCTTTACGTCCTGTTTGACTATGGTAAAGTCACGGCTCTTCAGCTGCACAAGGGCTTCGGAAAAGCCGTAGAGACCGATCATGGCCACGACGCTGGGAACGCCAGCCATCAGGCTGGTGGAGCCGAAGGTAAATCTGACCACGCCGGACATGTTGTCCATGCCCACGCGTCCGAGAAGAACGCCCACGCAGGCGCCCATCAGGCCCTTGATCATGGAACCGCCGCCCAGTGCGCCGATCATCATAAGGCCCATGACGCCGAGCAGGAAGTAGTCGACGGGGCTGAAGTTGAGGGAGATCTTGGATACCAGCGGGGTGAGGAAAGCCAGGCAGAGCACGCCGAAGATACCGCCGACGCAGCTCATGGTGGTGGTAATGCCGAGCGCCTGCGCGGCCTTGCCCTTCTGGGCCAGGGGATAACCGTCAAAGCCCGTCGCGACGGCAGCGGGAGCGCCGGGGATGTTCAGCAGGATGGCCGAACGCGAACCGCCGAAGACCGCGCCGATATAAACGCCTATCATCGCCGCAAGAGCGACGTTGGTGGACCAACCGAAGGTGAGGGATACCAGGAGCGATACCGCCATGGTTCCGGTCAGTCCGGGAATAGCGCCGACATAGACTCCCGCGAGAGTGCCGAGCGCCACGGCCACGAGCATCAGGGGATCCGTAAACGGAGTTGCAAGATATGATAATACTTCCATTTCGTCCTCCTTACGGCAGCGTGACCTTGAACAGCAGCGTAAAGATCGCGTAGATCGCGCCTATGATGACCGCTGTATAGATCAGGTTCTTTACGATATTGTGCGGGATCAGGTAACACATCGAGGCCATGAGGAAGACCGGGGCCGCAACAAGGAACGGGACCCCGAGTTCGATGGC
>JAEELK010000158.1 GCA_016282655.1 Bacillota bacterium
CAAGATGGACCGCCTGGAGAGCAGCCGCAACTTCGCGAACAAGCTCTGGAACGCCTCGCGCTTCGTCCTCATGAACCTGCTGGATGAAGAGGGGAACTTCCTGCCCATGGCCGACGCGGCCGTCGAGACGCTGGCGCTCAAGGACGAGGACAAATGGATCCTCTCCCGCGTCAACGAGGCGGTGCGCGCCGTCACGCAGAACATGGACAACTTCGACCTGGCGCTGGGCGCCCAGAAGATCTACGACCTCATCTGGAACGAGTTCTGCGACTGGTACGTGGAGCTGGTCAAGTCCCGCCTCTACGGGCAGGACGAAGCGGACCGCGAAGTGGTGCGCCGCGTGCTGGTCACCGTCCTGAAGGACATGCTGCGCCTGCTGCATCCCTTCATGCCGTTCATCACGGAGGAGATCTGGAGCCATCTGCCGGAGCGCGAAGGCTATCTGATCACGGACCGCTGGCCCGTCTACAGCGAGGCGCGCGCCTTCCCCGAGGAGGCCGCCCGCATGGAGCTGGCCATGGACCTGATCCGCGCCATCCGCAACATCCGCGCGGAGGCAGAGGCGCCTGCGGGCAAGAAGCTGCACGCGGTCATCCTGGCGGAGCCGGCGGACCGCGAGAAGGCGGAGCAGGTGGAGCGCCACATCCGCGAGCTGGCGGGGGTGCTCGGCATCCGCTTCGTCGGCGAAAAGAAGGACGTGCCCGAAGAGGTCATGTCCGCCGTGGTGGGCCGCGTGGAGGTCTATATCCCGCTGGACGAGCTGGTGGACTACCAGGTGGAGCTGCAGCGCCTCGGCAAGGAAAAAGAGCGCCTGGAAGGCGAAGTGGCCCGCATCGGCAAGACCCTCGCGAACGAGGCTTTCGTGAGCAAGGCGCCCGCCAAGGTGGTGGACGGTGAGCGTGCGAAGCTGGCCGCCGCGGAGGAGACTTTGGAAAAGGTGCGCGCCAGACTGGCCGCCGTCGAAGCCAAAGTCAAATAAACAGTCCCTAATGAGATACAGGGCGGCAGCTTCCCCGGAGCCGCCGCCCTCTTTGCAAAAGGAAGCGTTTCTTTTGGATTACGAAACCTGTCTGGACCGGATCCACGCCCTGGAGCGTTACGGCAGCCGCCTGGGCCTGGACCGCATGCGGGAGCTCCTGCGCCGTCTCGGCGATCCGCAGAAGGATCTGCCGGTCATCCACGTGGCCGGGACCAACGGCAAGGGCTCCGTCTCCCGCTATCTTGCCTCCGTGCTGCTCGCGCACGGCTGCCGCGTGGGCCTCTATACCTCGCCCTACCTGGAGCGCTTTACCGAGCGCATCGAGTATATGGGGGAGGAGATCGCGCACGCGGAGCTCTGCGAGGCCGCGGAAGCGGTGCTCGGCGCCGTGGAGGACATGACGCGCGACGGCTGGGACTCTCCCACGGAGTTCGAGGCCGTCACCGCGATCGGCTTCTGGTACTACAGCAGAAGACCTCTGGACTATCTGGTGCTCGAGGTGGGCCTGGGCGGACGATTCGACGCCACGAACGTGGTGGAGGCGCCGCTGCTCACGCTGATCACATCCATCGATCTGGACCATATGGCGCAGCTGGGGAACAGCCTCGGCGCCATCGCGGGCGAGAAGGCGGGCATCTTCAAGCCCGGCTGCCCGGCGGTCTATCTGGTGCACAGCGAAGAGGCGCGGGAGATCATCGAGGCGCGCGCGGAGGAACTCGGCTGCCCCTGTTATGACGCGGGGCGCGCCGCCCGTGCGGAGCTGCTCGAAGAGCGCCTGCAGGGCTGCCGCTTCCGGCCGGAGGTCCTCGGAAGGACGCTGCCGGAGATCACGCTCTCCATGGGCGGCCTGCATCAGGTGGAGAACGCGCTGGTGGCGCTCACGGGCCTAGTGGTCCTGGAGGAGCGCGGCCTGCTGCGGCTGCGCGAGGACGCGCTCTGCCTCGGCATGCGGCAGGCGCGGCAGCACGGCCGTCTGGAGATCCTGCGGGAGGAGCCGCTGCTCCTCATCGACGGCGCGCACAATCCGGCCGGCGTGAACAGCCTCGTCCGGGCGGTCGCGCCGCATCTGGCGGGCAAGCGCCTCCTGCTGCTGAGCGGCGTGCTGGCGGACAAGGACAGCGACCGCATGGTGCAGGCGCTTCGGGTGCTGGAGGGCGACGTGGTCTGCACGGAGCCGGCCAGCCCGCGGAAGCTTGCGGCGGACGCGCTCGCGGAGAAGATGCGGGAAGGAAGGAGCGGCACCGTCCGCGCCATCGCGGATCCCATGGAAGCCTGCCGCTACGCGGAGGAACACGCCGCGGACTACGACGTCATCCTGGCCGCCGGATCCCTCTATCTCATCGGTCTTGTAAGGAGCTATTTCAAGCATGAAGAATAAAGTCCTGCTGATCTACAACGCCATGGCAGGCAGCCATATCTTTTCCAACAATATGGACCTCATCATAGAGACCTTCCAGCGGAACGGCCTCTATCTGATGCCGCTGCGCCTGGGCGGGGAAGTCCCCGTGGATCTGGATGCCTTTTTCCGCGAGATGCGGCAGGAGGAGTGGCGCAAGATCATCGCGGCCGGCGGGGACGGCACCTTCCACATCGTGGCGAACGCCATGCTGCGCTGCGGCCTTGACCTGCCGCTGGCGCTCTTTCCGGCCGGCACGGCCAACGACCTGGCCTACTATTTCGACATCCCGCAGCAGATCGAGAGCATGATGGAGATCGCGCTGGAAGAGAATTATCGCCCCATGGATCTGGGCATCATGAACGGGGAGGCCTTCCTGAACGTCGCTGCCCTGGGCCCGGTGGTCTCGGTCAGCCAGGAGACGGATCCGAACGCCAAGAACGTGCTCGGCCTCATGGCGTACTATCTGAAGGGCGCCTCCGAGCTGCCGAAGCTCAAGCCCGTGAAGATCAAGCTGGAGAGCGAGGAATTCTCCGGCACCGTCTCCGCGCTCTTCATGATCATCATGAACGGCTGCAGCGCGGGCGGCTTCCGGAAGCTCTCGCCGGACGCCGACATCTCGGACGGGCTCCTGGACGTGATCCTCCTGAAGAAGCCGGCGGTGCGCGATCTGCCCGCGTTTCTTTTGAGCATCTATCAGAGCACGCATCTGGAGACCAGCAGCGTCATCTATTTCCAGACGAAGTCGCTGCGCGTTTCGAGCAGCGTCGCCCTGCGTACCGACATGGACGGGGAGGCAGGCCCGGCCATGCCGCTGGAGATCTCCATCCTGCCGCAGGCGCTGCGGATCAACGTCCGCGCCGGCGCCGCGCTGGGAGCGCGCTGAGCATGGCTTTTCTTCCCGTCAGCAGAGCGGATATGGAGGCGCGGGGCTGGGAACAGGCGGACTTCGTGCTGGTCACGGGAGACGCCTACGTGGACCATCCCTCCTTCGGCAGCGCCATCCTCAGCCGCATGCTGGAGGAACACGGCTACCGGGTCGCCATCCTCGCGCAGCCGGACTGGCGCAGCGCGGCGGATTTCAGGCGCTTCGGCCGGCCGCGGCTCGCCTTCCTCATCAACAGCGGCAACGTGGATTCCATGGTCAACCACTTCTCCGTCTTCAAGCAGCGGCGGAAGAAGGACAGCTATTCGCCGGGCGGGGAAGCGGGGCACAGGCCGGACCGCGCGGTGACGGTCTACAGCAACCGCGCGCGGGAAGCCTATAAGGACGTCCCCATCGTGATCGGCGGGCTGGAGGCCAGCCTGCGGCGCCTGGCCCACTACGACTACTGGGACGACGCGCTGCGGCGCTCCGTGCTGCTGGACGCCAAAGCGGACCTGCTCAGCTACGGCATGGGCGAGCGGAGCATCCTGGCCATCGCGGAGGCGCTCGACGCCGGCATCGCCGTGCAGGACCTGCACTGGCTGCCGGGGACCTGCTACGTGACGCGGCGCGGGGAGGTGCTCCCGCCGGACTGCCGCGTCCTGCCGTCCTGGGAGGAGCTGCAGAACAGCAAGGAAAAATACGCGGAGAGCTTCCGCATCCAATACGAGAACCACGACGCCCTCAGCGCCGTGCCGCTGGCGGAGCCCTACGGCGGCCGCTATGTGGTGCAGAACGTGCCGGCGCTCCCGCTGGAGCAGGCGGAGCTGGACGCGGTCTATGAGCTGCCCTACGAGCGGACGTATCATCCCATGTACGAGGCGGCGGGCGGCGTGCCGGCCATCCAGGAGGTGCAGTTCAGCCTGGTGGCGAACCGCGGCTGCTTCGGCGGCTGCGCCTTCTGCGCCATCACCCTGCACCAGGGCCGTCAGGTCCGCAGCCGCAGCAAGGGCTCCCTGCTGCGGGAGGGGAAGCTGCTCACAGAGCAGCCCGGCTTCAAGGGCTACATCCACGACGTCGGCGGCCCCACGGCGAACTTTCGCGGGCCGGCCTGCAAGAAGCAGCTGAAGCAGGGCGTCTGCACCCACCGGGACTGCCTCTATCCGGGCCCCTGCCCGAACTTGCGGGCGGATCACGGCGAGTATCTGGAGATCCTGCGCGCTCTGCGGGAGCTCCCCGGCGTGAAGAAAGTCTTCATCCGCAGCGGCATCCGCTACGACTATCTGCTGGCGGACCCCAAGGGGGGCCGCTTCCTGGAGGAGCTCTGCGCGCATCACGTCA
>JAEELK010000159.1 GCA_016282655.1 Bacillota bacterium
CGCTCCGTCACGTCCTTTGCGGAGATCTCACGGAACTGCTTCTCCTGCAGCAGCTCCAGAAAGCTGTCCTGCATGAGGCGCCGGGAACGTCTGGCCCGGCGGTCGTCCTGATTTTTCAAGTCAGATCCTCCTTTTGGGTCGGTATCGATAAAATCTATTTTGCTCAAATCCTATTGACTAATCGACATGCGTCAATTATAATTGGCAATGCTTGAAAAGACAAGACTTTTTCGGCAAAAAGTGTTTCAAGAGGGAAAAAAGATGAAAAACAAGGGCTTCCGGAAAGCGCTTTCCTGCCTCCTCTGCCTGGGTCTGCTGCTGAGCGGCGGCGCGGGCAGTTACGGCGCGGAAACGATCGACAGCGGTGTGCGGGCAACATATGATGAAGCCTACTACGGCAATCTGGACTACTACGGCAATCTCCTGGACGGCTCCATCGTCAAGAGCTACATCCTGAACGGCACAAAGAGCATCACGGACTATGGCACGTATGATGCCGTCAACAATCTGACCGATTCCACCGAACCGCAGACCAGCGGGGACAAGACGGTGTTTGACCTCGGCGAGGATACGGAGCTGAGCCATTTTTATTTTGAGGCGAAGACGGATCAGCCCTTCCGCGACCTGCCCTGGAGCATCGTGGTGCGCTACAAGCTGAACGGCGTGCCGGTGGAAGCGCAGGAGCTGGCGGGCAAGACCGGCATGGTGGAGATCGACATCAGCGCAACGCCGAACCCGAACATCGACGATTACGTCAAAAACAACTACACGCTGGAGATCATCTCCGTCTTCAATCAGGACCACATCCTTTCCCTGAACGCGCCGGGCGCCCAGGTGCAGCTCATCGGCAACCTGCGCGCGGTGCTCTTCATGGCGCTGCCCGGGGAGGAGTGCGAGTATTCGATCAGCGTCGGCGCGGAGGATTTCACCTTCGGCGGCCTGACCATCATGATGATCCCCGGCACGCTGGGCCAGCTCGAGATGCTGGGCGACCTCGCGGACAAGAAGGAAGACATCGAAGACAATTACCATAAGCTCGACAGGAGCCTGGACACGCTCCTGGACTCCGTCGAGGACATGTCCGGCAGCCTCAACGCCGCGGCGGAAGGCCTGGACGAGCTCAACGAGGCCCGGGGGATCATCTCCGAAGAAAAAGGCGGGCTCTATGAGAGCGCGGATCAGACGCTGGAAAACCTGGAGGCGCTCAACGGCAGTCTGGACGCGCTGCAGGGCGACATCGCCAAGGGCAAAGAGGCCACGGAAGAGATGACGGAAGACCTGCAGGGCCTGAACGCCCGGCTCGCGGCGCTCAGCCGGGCGCTGAACCGCGTCCAGAGCTCGCTGGACGATCTGGAAGACGATCTGGACAAGATCAACAAGTCCGCGAGCAGCGGCAGCGGCAGCCTGCAGAGCAACGTGACGAAGCTCGGCAACGACGCGGAGGCGCTGGAAACGGCGCTGGAAGGCCTGTTGGATGAGCTTGCCGTGCTGCAGCTGCAGATCGACGGAACGAACGATCTGACCATCGCCGGCGTGCCCTCCGACCAGCTCGCCGCGGCGAGCGCGCAGGGCAGGGCGCTCGCGGAGAACTACCGCAGCGCGGTCTCCTACCTCGGCGGCACGAAGCTCGCAGACGCGGACGCCTTTAAGATGGCGGCGTATATGTACAGCAACGACTGCAGCGCGGCAGACGCCGCCGCGGCCCTGCAGGCGCAGCAGACTGCGCTGAACAACGTCATCGCGCAGCTGATCTCCGGCAGCGGCGGCAGCATCACGACGCCGGCGCAGGCCATCGCATATATGTATACACAGCCTGCCACCTACGGCGCCATCACCGCAGCCATCGACCAGTCCACGCTCATGGACAACCTCTACGGCGCCACCGCCGGCGCCGGCGGACAGAGCCTGGAGGACTTCTTCACCGCCATGCTCATGGCGCAGGCGATCCAGGGCGGCGCCGCGCCGGCCACCGTCATCGGCGCCGCCGGCAGCTACCGGACGAACGCGCGCGACAGCCTGCAGCTGCTGAACGTGCTGGAGAACGGCCTGACGGCCCGTCTCGCGGCGCTCAGCGATACCCTCGGCAACACCAGGGACGACGGCGCGGCGGGCCTTTCCGGCGCGCTCTCCGACCTGATCACACAGACGGGCAACGCCTCGCGCGACCTCGCAGACCTTTCCGATGACGCCGGAGACGCGATGGACGATCTCAAGGCCGTCACCAACGAGCTGCAGACCCTGAGCAGCCACGTGGTGGACCGCAAGGAGGATATCCTGACGCTGCTGGACCACACCGGCACGGCTCTGAACGCGCTGACGGAGACCACGACGAGCGCGCACGCGCTCTTCGTACAGGTCGAGGACGTGGCCAAACGCGCCGGGGAGAAGCTGGATTCCGGCACGCAGAAGAGCCTGGAAAGCCTGGCGTCCGTGCTGCGCCAGACGGCCAAGTCCGTCGGCAGCACGCGGGACATCAGATCCGCCAAGAAGGGCATCAGCGAGGTCATCGAGGACGTCTGGAACGACTACACCGGAGACGTCAACAACATGCTCCTCATCGATCCGAACGCGCCCATCCAGTCTCTGACCGACAGCCGCAACGACTCCCCCTCTTCCGTGCAGATCCTGCTCCGGACGCAGGAGATCGTGGCGGATGAAGACACGCCCGAGGAGGCGGAGGAAGCGGAGAGCGCGGAGCCGGAGACCTTCTGGCAGCGCGTTGCCCAGATGTTCAAGGACTTCGGAAACTGGATCCGGAATCTCTTTTCCTAAGGGGGCCAGCCGATGATCGAGAAACTGGCCCGTGCCCTGACCCGAAGACCGAAACTGGTGCTGATGGTGGCGCTGATCCTGCTCGTGCCCGCCGTCATCAACTTCCTCCTGACCCCGGTCAATTATGACATCCTCAGCTATCTCCCCGCGAACACGGATTCCGCGCGCGGGGAGAAGATCCTGGAGGATCCTTTCCATATGGCCGCCACCTGCATGCTGGTGGTGGATGAGATGCCGCCCGCGTTCACCAACGAACTGGCGGAGAAGATCCAGAAGATCGACGGCGTCTCCAGCGCGGTCTGGCTGAGCAACCTGCTCGGGATCCAGATCCCCACGGAGTTCCTGCCCACGGAGATCCAGAACATGTTCTACTCCGACAAGGGCACGATGATGCTCATCCAGTTCGACAACCCCGCGGCCGACCAGCGGACCCGAAACGCCCTGGCGGAGATCCAGTCGCTCTGCAACGAAAAGTGCTTCACCTCCGGCTTTTCCGTGCTGATGAAGGACATCCGCGACAGCATGGACCGCGAGATGCCGTACTATATCCTCATGGCGGCCGTCCTTTCCATGGTCGCCATGGCGCTGACGATGGAATCGCCCATCCTGCCGATCGTCCTGATGGCGAACATCGGACTTGCCATCATCTACAATTTCGGCACCAACTTCGTGCTGGGCGAGATCTCCTACATCACGAAGGCGATCGCCGCGGTGCTGCAGCTCGGCGTCACCATGGACTATTCCATCTTCCTCTACCGGCGTTTCGAAGAGGAGAAGGCGAAGTACGAAGACCACCGGGACGCCATGCAGAAGGCCGTAGAGGCCGCATTCGCGTCTCTGTTCGGGAGCAGCCTCACCACCGTGGCGGGCTTCATCGCGCTCTGCTTCATGCGCTTCACGCTGGGCCTGGACCTCGGCGTCGTCATGGCCAAGGGCGTCCTGCTCGGCATCGTCACGGTCATCACGGTGCTGCCTTCCGCGCTCCTTCTGACCGAGCGCTGGCTGGACAAAGGAAAGCACCGCAGCCTGCTGCCGGATCTCTCGAAGCTCAGCGGATTCTGCATCCGGCACCGCCGCGTGCTGGCCGCGATCGCCATCGTCTTGTTCCTGCCGGCCATCTACTCCGAGAGCCACGCGAAAGTCTACTACGCCGTGCACGATAGCCTTCCGGAAACGCTCCCTTCCATCGTGGGCATGCGCAAGCTCAGCGACGATTTCGACATGGCCAACGCGCATTACGCGCTGGTCAGCGACGAGATCCCTTCCACGAAGATGAACGCGATGGAGCAGCGCATCGCGGAAGTGGACGGCGTCACCAGCGTGCTCTCCTACCATTCCCTGCTGGGCACCGGCATCCCGGACTTCTTCATGCCGGACGCGCTGCGTCACATGCTGAAGGCGGGGGGCTATCAGCTCATCATGATCAACTCCGAGTACGAGACTGCCTCGGACGAGATCGCGCGGCAGTGCGTGGAGCTGCAGGGCATTCTGAAGGAGTTCGACGAAAGCGCGCTCCTGACCGGCGAGCCGGCCATGACGGAAGACCTGATCGTGACCACCGCGGAGGACTTCAAGACAACGAACTACATCTCTATCCTCTGCATCTTCGTCATCATCGCGATCCTCTTCCGTTCGATCAGCGTACCAGTGGTGCTGGTGGGGCTCATCGAGCTGGCCATCTGCATCAACCAGGGCATTTCCTACTATACGGGGACAGCAGTGCCCTTCATCGCGCCGACGGTCATCAGCTGCGTGCAGCTGGGCGCCACCGTGGACTACGCCATCCTTCTGGCGAGCCGCTTCCGCGAAGAGCTGCGCCACGGTCACGGCCGGCTGGAAGCGGCGCAGCTGGCGACGAACAGCTCCTGCAGTTCCATCATTACCAGCGCGCTCGTCATGTTCATGGCCACGCTGGGCGTGTCCTTCGTCTCCACCATGGATCTGGTGAGCGGCATCTGCACCACGCTGGCCCGTGGCGCCATCATCTCCGCCATCCTCAGCATCTTCTTCCTACCCGCCCTGCTGACGCTCTTTGAGCCGCTCTTCCGCAGGACCAGCTACGGCTGGCTCTCCGGGCCAGCCCCCGCGGCAACCGCGGACGGAGCGCCCGCCCTGCTGCCGGAGCCGGAGGCGGAGACGGAGCGTGCGGAAGAGAGCGCGCCGCAGGAGCAGAAACGCGTCTGACGCGCCGAAAACGAAAGAAAAAAGACCGCCACGAAAGGACTTCGTGCCGGTCTTTTTCTATTCTTTCCGATTTTGACACCGCCGTGCTCATTATTTCTTTCTCTGGGCGGGCAGGATCAGATCGTTGACGAGACGCTCCACTATTTTGTCACGGTAGCGGAACGAATGCACGCGGCGTACGGCGGGTTTGAAGAAGCCGCTCATTCCGCTCCAACGCGCGGCAAGGAGCTTCTGCCGTTCGCCGATCTCCCGATGCAAGCCGGAGACCCGCTGCACAGCTTCGTCGACCAGATCTTCCATGTTCTTGTTGAAAGCGTCCTCCAGCCGGATCACCCTGCGGTCAAAATGCAGCAGCGAGGTCACGGTCAGGGTCAGATCGGCGCTGAAGAGGACTGTCGCCAGGAGCGCGCAAGCTTCGGCAAGCGTCACAGAGGTCCTTGCCATCACGGCTGCCGTCAGCGGCGCGATCCTGTAAACGATCAAGAGGCCCGCGGCGCCGAAGCCGAGACTGGTGAAGAGGCTGATGCGCCCGTGCAGGTTGAGGGGCAGGCCGCTGTAATCCCACCATCTGGCGTGAAACAGCTTTTCCATGCTCCATGCCGTGCAGTATTCCAAAACGGCGCTGCCGCATACGGAGAGCAAGAAGTATTGCCACGTTTCTAAGACAAGCGAGGATTGCTGCGTCAGCTCCATGATGAGGATGATCAGGACGGAGCCGACCCCGTAGATCGGGCAGACAGGACCATATAAAAAGCCCCGGTTTTCCCATTTCCCACTCTTGAGCGTACAGAAAAGAGATTCGTAGATCCAGCCCAGACAGCTGTAGATCATAAAAATGCAGACGTATTTGCACAGCATGGATGTCCAGCTCCCGAAGATCGGCCCATGCGCACTGCGTTTCACAGTAGGTCCGCTTCACTTGCTGTACCGAAGGCGCCGGGCTTGCAGATCTATTATAGCAAGTCTTCGCGCAAAAGCATAGAGGAAGCGCCGGAGCGGCTCAGTCGACCCGGAGCATGCGGTAGCCGACGCCGATGTGCGTCTGGATGTACTGCGGCGCCTCGCTGTCCGGCTCGATCTTCTTGCGCAGGGTGGCCATGAAGACCCGCAGGGAGGCGATGTCGTTCTCCCAGCTGCTGCCCCAGATCTTCTGGGTGATGAAGGTGTGGGTCAGCACCTTGCCGACGTTCTGCGCGAGCAGGCAGAGCAGCTTGTATTCGATGGGCGTCAGATGCAGCTCCTCACCGTCCAGATAGGTGCAGCCGGCCGCGTAATCGATCTTCAGGGCGCCGTTGGTGAAGACGGAGCTCTGCTGCGGGGACTCGCTCTGCATGAGGGCGAGGCGGCGCTGGGTGGCGCGGAGCCGCGCGAGCAGCTCTTCCACGGAGAAGGGCTTGGTCAGGTAATCGTCCGCGCCGGCGTCCAGGGCGGCGATCTTGTCGCTGTCCTCCGCCCGCGCGCTGATGACGATGATGGGCAGATTGGACCAGCCGCGGATCTTTTCGATGACCTCCGTGCCGTCCATATCCGGCAGGCCCAGGTCCAGAAGCATGATGTCCGGGTTGTGGGACGAGGCCTCCAGCAGTGCCGCGGCGCCGTTCCGGGCGCTCACGTGGCGGTACTCGTGGGCCTTCAGGGTGGTGCTGATCAGGTTCAGCACGGGCGGGTCATCCTCGACGACCAGGATCAGGGGCTTGTTATTCATGCAGAGCTACCTCGCTTAAAGGAAGGGTGAAGCGGAACTCGCAGCCATGGGGCGGATTGTCCCGCAGGGAGAGCGTGCCGCCGTGGGCCCGGATGATGGAGCGGCAGAGCGGCAGGCCGAGCCCGAGGCTGCGGCGGCCGTCCGCGATCGTCTGCCCGCCGGTGAAGAACATCTCGAAGACCTGTTCTTTCAGCGCGTCCGGGATGCCGGGGCCGTCGTCGCAGACGCGGACCAGCGCCATGCCGTCCGCCTCGCCCGCGCTGATCCGGATCTCCGAGCCGGGCGGGGTGTATTTTACAGCATTGTTGACCAGATTGATGATGACCTGCAGGATCAGCCGCGCGTCCATGGAGGCCATGAGCAGGCCGTCGCCGCAGTCCGTGACGATCCGGTGCTCGGAGGCGTGCCGGTCCACGTGGCGCAGGGCTTCCGCGATCACTTCCTCCAGGAGCTGGTCCGAGCGCTGCAGGGAAACGCTGCCGTCGCTGATCCGCGTGACGGCCAGCAGGTTCTCGACCAGCGCGTTCAGCCAGTCGGCGTCGTCCCGGATGTCCCGCAGCATGCGCTCCCGCTCCGCGGGCTCCAGCATCTCCGCGTGCCGCAGCAGGGCATCAGAATTGCCGGAGATGGAGGTGAGAGGCGTCCGCAGGTCGTGCGAGATGCTCCGCAGCAGATCCGCGCGGAGCTTTTCGTTTTCCGCCAGCACGGCGGCCTCCTCTTTTTCACGGGCGTTCCGGAGCTTGTCCAGCGCCAGCGCGCTCTCGCCGAGCAGGGAGATGAGGAGGCTGGATTCGAAGGAATCCAAAGGGCGCTCCTTGCAGCGGATGCCGACGACGCCGTAGGCGCGGTCGTGGCTGCGGATCGCCAGATAGAGCTGCTCCGCGTCCGGAAAATCCTTAGTGCCTCGGCCGGCGTGCGTCCGATTCCGGTAGACCCAGCGGGCGGCCTCCAGCTCGCGCTCCGGCAGGGCGGCGGCCTGGACGGCTCCCCCGGCGGCTGGAAAGAGCAGCGGCGCCGCGGGGCCGCCGTTTCCGGCGCCGAAGGCCAGGACGTCCCGCCCGAGGAGCTTTCGGAGCTGATCGGCCGTGATGCTGAGGATCTCGTCCGGCTCGTCCGACTTCTGCAGCAGGGTGTTGCTGTCCAGCAGGACCTTGGTGCGGAACGCGTCCCGCGCGGAGGCGCGGGCATAGTGCTTCAGCCGGGAAGCGAGCACGAAGGTGAGGATGGAGGCGGCCAGCATCACGGCAAAGGTGACCGGATAGCCTGCCGCGTAAGCGCGGAGCGTCATGCGCGGCTCCGTGAAAAAGTAGTTGAAGAGGATGACGCTGGCGAAGGAGCTGATGACGCCGCAGAGATAGCCCGAGGAGAGGCAGGCGGTCAGCAGCACGCCGAAGACGTAGACGGTGATGATGGTGGCGTCCGTGAAGCCCAGATGCAGGAAGAGCAGGCCGACGGCGGTGGCGCAGACGAGGATCAGCAGGGTCACGAGCAGATCCTTCAGGGTGGGCCGAAGCGGGATCTCGAAGGAGGATTTTCTTTCCTGATAGTACAGGCCGGCCTCCGTGTCCGGGATGACGTGGATCTCGAGGCCGGGCGCGAGGTCGATCAGGCGCTCCGTGAGGGCGGGCTTGCTCCAGAAATGCCGGCGCTGCGCGCCGCTCCTGCCGATGACGATGCTCGTGACGCCGGACAGGCGCGCGTATTCCGAAA
>JAEELK010000160.1 GCA_016282655.1 Bacillota bacterium
CATCTCGGCCACGGCGTCCATGTTGATCCCCGCCCGGGTGGAGCCCACGTTGACGGAGGAGCAGACGAGCTCCGTCTCCGCCAGCGCCTGCGGGATGGAAGCCAGGAGCTTCCGGTCCGCCTCCGTGAGGCCCTTCTGCACCAGGGCGGAAAAGCCGCCGATGAAGTCCACGCCGCAGGCCGAAGCGGCCCGGTCCATCGCCTTCGCGAAGGGCACGTAGTCTTCACAGCGGGAGGCCGCCGCCACGAGCGCGATGGGCGTGACGGAGATGCGCTTGTTCACGATGGGGATGCCGAACTCCGCCTCGATCTCCGCGCAGACGGGCACCAGGCGCTCCGCCGCGCCGCAGATCTTGTCGTAGATGGCCGCGCAGGCTTCTTCCGCGCTGCTGCGCGCGCAGTCCAGCAGGGAGATCCCCATGGTGACGGTGCGGATGTCCAGGTGCTGCTGCTGGATCATCTCGATGGTGGCCAGAATGTCGTTTCGGTTCATCATCTCCGGCACCTCTTAAATGGTATGCATGGCATCGAAGATCTCTTCCCGCTGCATCCGGATGCTGAGACCCATCTCCTGCCCCTGCGCCTCCAGCGCGCGCGCGACCTCCGCGAAGGGCAGCGTGCTGCCGCTCACGTCCACCATCATGATCATGGTGAAGTTGTTCTGCAGGATGGTCTGGGAGATGTCCAGGACGTTGATGTTGTAGGCGGCCAGCTTGTTGCAGATGGCGGCGATGATGCCGACTCTGTCCCTGCCGACCACGGTGACGATCGCGTTCATTTCAAAGAGCTCCTTTTGTCTTGTTTTTTGCTGCGGGGCAGGCCCGCTCCGCTATTCGATGCCCAGGACCTGATAGTCCTGCGCTTCCACCGCCGCCTTCAGGACGGCATCCTCTACGGGCCCGCTGAGCGTCAGCACCGCGGTGCCGGCGCTGTGGTCCGCCACGGCGCTCTCCACGCCGGGGATTGCTTCCAGCGTCTTCTTGACGCGCGCTTCGCAGTGCGGGCACATCATGCCCTCGATCTTCATGGTCTTTGTCATTTTGCTTTCCTCCTGCTGTCGGATGGCAGGCGCGCCGCCTGCCGCTCTATGATGGATGGGTCTGTCCTGCGCCGGGTCACGCAGCCTGCAGAGGTTGAGCCGCAGCGCGTTCATACAGACGAAGAAACTGGAAAGGGCCATGGCCGCCGCGCCGTACATGGGCTGCATGGCGATGCCGTAGAGCCCCATGGCCAGCGGGATGCAGACCGCGTTGTAGAAAAAGGCCCAGAAGAGGTTCTGGTGGATGTTGCGGATGACGGCCCGGCTCAGGCGGATGGCCGCCGAAACGTCCGTCAGGCGGCTGTGCATGAGCACGATGTCCGCCGCGTCGAGCGCCACGTCCGCGCCCGCGCCGATGGCGATGCCCGTGTCCGCCACGGCAAGCGCCGGCGCGTCGTTGATCCCGTCGCCCACCATGGCGACCCTGCCCTGCGCTTTCAGAGCGCGGATCCGCTCGGCTTTTCCTTCCGGCAGCACGCCGGCGATCACTTCCTCCACGCCCGCCTCGGCGCCGATGGCCTTTGCGGTCTTCTCGTTGTCGCCCGTGAGCATGACGACGCGGATCCCCATGCCCGCGAGCTCGCGGACCGCCTGCGCGGAGTCCTCTTTTATGGTGTCCGCCACGGCGATGAGGCCGAGCGCCCGGCCGTCCGCCGCGAAGAAGAGCGGGGTCTTTCCGGCCTCGGCAAGCGCCTCCGCTTTCTGCAGCAGCGCTTCCGGCAGGGCCATCTGCCCGGCGAGGAAGCGTCTGTTCCCGCCCAGGACCTCCCTGCCTTCGATCCGCGCGCGGAGCCCGCTGCCCGGCAATGCGCGGAAGTCTTCCGCCTCCGGCAGTTCCATGCCCGCCGCGGCCGCGAGCACCGCCTTGGCCAGCGGATGTTCGCTCTGCTTTTCCAGCGCGGCCGCGAGGCGCAGCAGCGTGCCCTCATCTCCGTCCACGGCCGCAAGGTCCGTGACGAGCGGCCTTCCCTCCGTGATGGTGCCGGTCTTGTCCAGCGCCACGATCTCCGCGCGTCCGGCACCTTCCAGCGCGGCCGCGGTCTTGTACAGGATGCCGTTCCGCGCGCCGACGCCGCTGCCGACCATGATCGCCACGGGCGTCGCGAGCCCGAGGGCGCAGGGGCAGCTGATGACCAGCACGGAGATGGCCCGCGCGACGGCGAAGCTGAAGCTCCTGCCCGCGAGCAGCCAGCCGCCCAAAGTCAGAAGGGCAATGCCGATGACCGCCGGCACGAAGATGCCCGCCACCTTGTCCGCGATGCGGGCGAGCGGCGCCTTGGTGGCCGCCGCGTCCGAGACGGTCTTGATGATCTGCGCGAGGGTGGTGTCCTCCCCGACCCGCGTGGCCCGGCACTGCAGATAGCCTTCCCGGTTGATGGTCGCCGCGGAGACGCTGTCCCCCTCGGCCTTGTCCACCGGGATGCTCTCGCCCGTGAGGGCGGATTCGTCCAGGGCGCTCTGCCCTTTGACGATGACGCCGTCCACCGGGACGCTCTCTCCCGGCCGCACCGCGAAGAGATCGCCGGGCCGGACCTCTTCGATGCCGACCTCGATCTCCTCTCCGTCCCGCAGCAGAACGGCCGTCCTGGGCGCGAGGCGCATGAGGCCCTTGAGCGCGTCCGTGGTCCGCCCCTTGGACATGGCCTCGAGCATCTTGCCGACGGTGATGAGGGTGGGGATCATGGCGGCGGACTCAAAGTAGAGGTCCATGCTGCCGGCCATGAGCGCCGCGTGATCGCCCGCGCCCAGCGCGAGGACCATGCGGAAGAGCACGGCCAGCGAGTAGCCGAAGGACGCCGCGGAGCCGAGGGCCACGAGCGTGTCCATGTTCGGCGCGCCGCGCAGCAGGGAGCGGAAGCCGGAGCTGAAGAACTTGCCGTTGATGAGCATGACCGCGATGGCCAGAAGCATCTCGACCAGCGCCAGAAAGACCGGCTGGTCGAAGGCCGCCGGGGCCGGCCAGCCCCACATGCCGTGGCCCATGGAACAGTACATGAGCAGCAGCAAGATGGGGATGGAGAGCAGCAGGCGGCGCTTCAGCTTCGGCGTCTCATGGTCTTTGAGGGCCTCCGCGTCCGCCCAGGAAGGGCCGTCTCCCGCCGCCGCGGCGCCGGACGCGCCCTTCGGCGCCGCGCCGTAGCCGGCCGCCTCGACCGCCCGGACGATCTCCTCGGGAGGCACGCTGCCTTCCACGCCCATGGAGTTGGTCAGGAGGCTCACGGCGCAGTCCGTAACGCCCGGAACGGCGCGGACCGCTTTTTCCACCCGGCTCTGGCAGGCCGCGCAGCTCATGCCTGTAACTGTGTATTGCTGCATGTCTTCCTATCCTTGCTCACACTTCGCTTGCGGCATTATTATACCCGCTCGCGTCCCGTTTGCCAATGAAGGGGATTGTCATTTTTGCCCGCCTCCCGTAAAATCGACTTGGAGGAAACTGCCATGAACAAAGCCCCGCGCATGATCAAAGAAGAGAGCCGGACCCTGCTGGACACGCCTTTCATCAAGGTCTATCGGCTTGCCATAGAAGGCGGACGCTGCTACTACGACGCCTCACGCCGGCCCCTGGACGATCTGCTCGCCTTCAAGACGGACGAGGAGGTCGGCGCGGAACTGCCGGACGCCGTCACCATCTTTCCCATCATAAAGACGCCGGACGGGCCGCCCCGCCTGCTGCTCTTCTATGAATTCCGCTACGTGACGGGACAGTTCCTGCTCTCGCCCCCCGCGGGCCTGATCGACAAAGAGGCGGACAAAGGCGAAGATCCGGTGCTGGCCACCGCGCGCCGCGAGCTCTTTGAGGAGACCGGTCTTCTGCCCGGCCCGGAGGATCGTCTGTTCACGATAAACCCCTTCGCCTTCAGCACCCCCGGCTTCAGCGACGAATGCAACGCGCTGGCCGGCGCCGTCCTCCATCTGCCGGACCTCTCCGTCCTGAACCACGGCGGCGCGGAGGGCACGGAATGCTTCGGCGACTTCGTCCTGCCGGACCGGGAAGAGGCCCTGCAGATGATGCGGAGCGGCAAAGACCCCAAAGGCAGAGCCTACTCCATGTACACCTGGTCCGCCCTGCTCTACTTCGTCTCGGGTCTCTGGGAAGAGCAGGCGCGCTAGCGCTATCTTCTGTTTTCGTTCCCCCAGTCGCAGAGCTTGTCCAGCACCGCCACCAGCGACTTGCCGCGCGGCGTCAGGCTGTATTCCACCCGCGGCGGGATCTGCGGATAGACCGTGCGGCAGATGAGCTCATCCGTCTCCAGTTCCTTCAGATTCTGGCTGAGGGTCTTGTCGGATACGTTCTGCAGGTAGCGCCGCAGCGCGTTGAACCGCACGGGCTCGTATTCCATCAGACAGTAGAGGATGACCGGTTTGTATTTCCCCGCGATCAGCGAGAGCGTATAGCTGTATCCTGTCTTAGAAAAATCCGCCTCTTCGATGCACTTCTTCTCCATTACGAACCTCCCGGTAAGTCACTTACCTAAAAGCCGGTACTTGCTATTCATTCCATGCCATGATAGCATGCTGACAGCAAGCATACAAGAGGGAAGGTCCCTTCCATATAAGGACCTTCCGGGAAAGGCAGGTAAGACATGAAAAAAGATCTCGGAAGCATCCCGGCAGTTTACCCGATGCCGGTCCTGATGGTAGCCGCCTATGACGAGAACGGCAAGGTGAACGTGATGAACGCCGCCTGGGGCCAGATCTGCGCCATGGACAAGATCGCCCTCTTCATCGACGAAGAGCATAAGACCACCCAGAACATCCTGAAGAGCAAGGCCTTCACCGTCAGCCTGGCCGACAAGGCCCACATGGACGTGGCGGACTTCTTCGGCATCGCCAGCGGCAATCAGATGACGGACAAGTTCGAGCGCACCGGCTACACCGCCGTCAAGAGCGCGTTCGTGAACGCCCCCCTCATCGACGAGTTCCCGCTGGTCATGGAGTGCGAGCTCGCCGAAGTGGTCCGGAGCGACAGCTTCTACTGCATCGTGGGCAAGATCGTCAACGTCGGCGCGGAGGAGCGCGTCCTCAACGAGCGCGGCAACAAGGTGGATCCCTCCAAGCTGGAGGCCCTCATCTTCGACCAGTTCCAGCACGGCTACTACCTCTGCGGCGAGCAGGTCGGCAAGGCCTGGAACGCCGGCAGAGACTGGATGAAGAAATAGCGCGGCGCATCGCGCAAAAACAGAAAAAAGCGGATCCCCTGCGGGATCCGCTTTCTTTATGTGCTTTCGATCTAACAGTCGCTCCACTTCCACTCCGCCACTTCGGGCAGGTCCACGCCGTATTCGGCGATGTATCGCTTATGATCGCAGAGCTTGTCCTTCATCTGCTGGATCAGGTAGGCGCCGCGGTTGCCGAGCTGCGGCAGATTGTAGACCGCGGACTGCACCAGGCTGAAGCGGTCCAGGCCGTTCAGCACGCGCATGTCGAAGGGCGTGGTGATGGTGCCCTCCTCGATGTAGCCGCGAACGTGCAGGTTCTTGTTCTTCCGCTTGTACGTGAGCTCATGGATGAGCGAGGGGTAGCCGTGATACGCGAAGAGGATCGGCTTCTCCGTGGTGAAGATGGCGTCGTATTCCCGCTGGGATAGGCCGTGCGGATGCTGCTCCTCCGACTGCAGGCGCATGAGGTCCACCACGTTGACCACGCGGATCTTCAGCTCGGGGAAGGCCTCCCGCAGGATGGTGACCGCGGCCAGAGTCTCCAGGGTGGGCGTGTCGCCGCAGCAGGCCATGATGAGATCCGGCTCGGCGCCGCGGTCCGTAGAGGCCCACTGCCAGATGCCGATGCCCTGCTCGCAGTGCCGCTCCGCCTCTTCCATGTTGAGCCACTGCGGGCGCGGATGCTTGGATGCGACGATGACGTTCACGTAGTTCCGGCTGCGCAGGCAGTGATCGAAGATGCTGATCAGGCAGTTCGCGTCGGGGGGCAGATAGAGCCGCACCACGTCCGCCTTCTTGTTCGCCACGTGATCCAGGAATCCGGGATCCTGATGGGTGAAGCCGTTGTGATCCTGCTGCCAGACGTTGGAGGCCAGGATGTAGTTGAGCGAGGCGATCTCCTCGCGCCAGGGCAGCTGGTCGCAGACCTTCAGCCATTTGGCGTGCTGGGAGAACATGGAGTCCACGATGCGGATGAAGGCTTCGTAGCTCGTGAAGAAGCCGTGGCGGCCGGTGAGCAGATAGCCCTCCAGCATGCCCTGGCAGACGTGCTCGGAGAGCATGGAGTCCACCACGCGGCCCGAGGGGGAGAGGTGATCGTCCTCCGGCAGGATCTCGCCGGCCCAGATCCTGTTCTCGATCTCAAAGAGCGCGCCGAGCCGGTTGGACGTGGTCTCGTCCGGGCCGAAGGAACGGAAATTGCGATGGTCTTCGTTCAGGCGGTAAACGTCTCTGACGTAGGCGCCGAGGGCTGCCATGTCCTGCGCCTCCGCGCCGCCGTGCGCGGGCACGTCCACCGCGTAATCGCGGGGATCCGGCAGGCGGAGATCCCGCAGGAGCTTGCCGCCGTTGGCCTTGGGGTTCGCGCCCATCCTTCTGCGGCCTTCCGGCGCGAGCGCCAGCAGCTCCGGCACGGGCACGCCGTCTTTGTCAAAGAGCTCTTCGGGGCGATAGCTGCGCAGCCAGTCCTCGATGATCTGCAGATGCGCGGGGCTGTCAGGCTGCACTGGCACCTGATGGGCGCGCCAGTAGCCTTCCACTTTGTTTCCGTCCACGCTCGCGGGGCCGGTCCAGCCCTTCGGCGTACGCAGGACGATGAGCGGCCAGCGGGGACGCTCCGTGACGCCGTCCTCTCTGGCGGCCTTCTGCGCGGCGCGGATCTCCGTGACGCAGCGGTCCAGGACCTCCGCCATCTTGCGGTGCATGGGCATGGGGTCATCCCCCTCCACGAAATAAGGCGTCCAGCCGCAGCCGCGGAAGAAGCTCTCCAGCTCTTCGTGCGGGATGCGGGCCAGCACCGTGGGGTTGGCGATCTTATAGCCGTTGAGGTGCAGGATCGGCAGCACCGCGCCGTCCGTGACGGGCGAGAGCATCTTGTTCAGCTGCCAGCTGGTGGCGAGGGGGCCGGTCTCGGCTTCGCCGTCGCCCACCACGCAGGCCACGATCAGCTCCGGATCGTCCAGGACCGCGCCGAAGGCATGGGCCAGGCTGTAGCCCAGCTCGCCGCCTTCATGGATGGAGCCCGGCGTCTCCGGCGCGACGTGGGACGGGATGCCGCCCGGAAAGCTGAAGCGCTTAAAGAGCTTGCGCATGCCGTCGCGGTCGCGGGTGATGTTCGGATAGACCTCCTGATAGCTGCCGTCCAGCCAGTCCTGCGCCACCATGGCGTTCCCGCCGTGGCCGGGACCGGACATGTAGATCATGTCCAGATCGTATTCCTTGATGACGCGGTTGAGATGCGTATAGATGAAGTTCTGACCCGGGCAGGTGCCCCAGTGGCCGACGATCTTCTTTTTGATGTGCTGCGGTGCAAGCGGCTCCTCCAGCAGAGGATTGTCCAGCAGATAGAGCTGGCAGGCGGTCAGATAGTTGGATGCGCGCCAGTAGGCGTCCATCTGCCGCAGCGTGGTCCCGCTGAGGCTCGTCTTCTTTCTCTTAGGCATGTTCGACCTCCGGATGGATCTTTGAGTTGCGTCGGTTTATCTGTCGCGGCCTCTTCCTCCCCGGGAGGGAGAAGTGCCTCTGGATGCGGGGCTCTTGCCGGCGCTGCCGCCGCTCCGGCTCGTGGGATTGCCGGTGCCGCTGCGCTTCGCGAAGGCGCTGTTCAGCCCGCTCCCGCCGCTGCTGCTGCGGGCCTTGGACGCCTGCTTCATGATGCTGTCGAAGCTGGCCGGGCGGGCGCTGCCGACATTGGAAGCGGGTCTGGCGGCAGGCTTGGCGGCGGGCTTCGCGGCAGGTCTTGCCGGCGCCTTGGCGGCGGCGGAAGGCGCCGCGGGCCTTCCCATGGTGGTCTTGTATCCGGGCGGATACTGTCCGTAAGCATTGCCGTAGCCCTTGTTGTAGGAGCTGCCGTAAGGGTTCTGCGCGCTCCGCGCCGCGGCGCCGCCGGCGATGCCGGCCACCAGCGTTTTCAGGAGGGACGAGGCCTGGTCCATCTGCGCCTGCGCGGCTTCCATTTCCGCCATGCGCAGGGCGTCCTCTCTGGCAGCCTGCGCCGCGGCGGCCTCTTCGGCCGCGAGGCGAGCTTCTTCTTCTTTGATCGCGTTGCCCAGCGGGGCGCCGCAGCAGGGGCAGGTCGCAAAGCCCTCGGCCGCCTCGACATCTACATAAGAATCGCAGTATTCGCAAGTCACTTTCATTGCCCTTCCTCCTTC
Organism: Bacillota bacterium; assembly: GCA_016282655.1. Classification (GTDB taxonomy): domain Bacteria; phylum Bacillota; class Clostridia; order Peptostreptococcales; family Anaerovoracaceae; genus JAEELK01. The sequence continues at coordinate 8,351 of JAEELK010000160.1, forward strand.
TCACGCCGTGAAGCGCCTTCCGCTTTCATCTGGTTCTTATTCTCATACATGGCGTTGTCCGCCGCTTTGATCAGTTCGGGAACGCTCATGCCGCTGGCGGGGTCGTAGACCGCAAGGCCGCATGCAAGGCCCAGAACGGCTTCGGGAACGTCCGGCAGTTCCGTGGATGCCGCCATCCGGCTCCGCAGCTCCTGCAGGAGCTCTTCCCGTCTCTCATAGTCCTCGCCGCTCAGGATCACCACGAACTCGTCGCCGCCGATGCGGTATACGGGGCTGTGCTTGAAGACCCGGCAGATCATGCCGCAGCAGTACTGGATGTAGAGATCGCCGACGTCGTGGCCCTGTCTGTCGTTGACCTCCTTCAGGTCGTTGATGTCGCAGCCCACGACGGCGAGCTTCATCTGCGGATCCGACTGCAGCGTCTGGCTGAGCTGCTTGACGGCGTCCTTGTACGCGGCCACGTTCTTCACGCCCGTGAGGCCGTCCTGCTTGGCCAGGATCTCCGCGCGGCGCAGCTTCTTGCGCATCAGCTCGGAACGGCTGCGCATGCAGTCCAGCAGCACGCGGGTCAGCGCGGCGATGGCGACCGGTTTCGTCAGATAGGCGTCCATGCCGGCCTCCAGGCAGCGCTCGACGTCGCTGTCCTCGGAGCTGGCGGTCAGGGCGATGATGGGCACCGTGGCGGCGCTGGGGGTCGGCAGCGCGCGGATGGCCTCCGCGGCCTCCGGCCCGTTCATCTCCGGCATCTGGATGTCCATCAGGATGGCGTCGAACTCGTCCGGCGCGTCCCGGAAGGCTTCCAGGGCAAGCTGTCCGTTGCCGACGGCGACGACCGCCGCGCCTTCTCCTTCCAGGATGTCCACCGCGATCTCGCGGCTGAGGGCGTTGTCCTCCGCCAGCAGGATGCGAGTGTCCGCAAGGCTCTCCGTGCGGATCGCGCTGCTCCTGTCCGCGTGCCTGTTCTGGGAGAGACCGCTCCCGGGATCCTCGGCCTGGGTGGCAAAGGCGTCCAGACAGGCCCGGAAACAATCCAGCAGCTCCGGCGAGAAGCAGCCGCATTCGCCGTTCAGGATCATGTCGCAGGCTTTTTCGTGGCTGAAGGCTTTCTTATACGGGCGCTCCGTGGTCAGGGCGTCGTAGCAGTCCGCGATGGAAACGATCTGCGCGGCGATGGGGATCTCGTCCCCCGCCAGGCCGTCCGGATAACCGCGGCCGTCGTATTTTTCGTGATGATGGCGGCAGATGTCCATGCAGACGGAAAGATAATTCGTGTCCCAGTACTCCGGCGTCTGCTCCAGGATGCTGCAGCCGCGGGCGCAGTGGGTCTTCATGAGGCTGAACTCTTCGTCCGTCAGCTTGCCGGGCTTCAGCAGGATGGCGTCCGGGATGGCGATCTTGCCGACGTCGTGCAGGGCGGCCGCCGAGGTCATGAGGCTGATCTCGCGCTCCGTGAGGCCGTAGCGCGGGATGCGCTCCGCCACCTGCTCCGCCAGGAGCTTCGTGAAGCCCTTGACCCGCCGGACGTGCCAGCCGCTGTTTTCGTCGCGGCCCTCGACCACGTTGCCGAGCAGCTCGATGACGTCTTCGTTCATGAGGTTGAGCATGTGGTTGCGTTCCTGCAGCTCCGCGGTGCGCTCCAGGATGGTGGCCTCCAGCTGCTCCATCTGCGCCGCGTCCTTGCTGCGCACGATGTCCGCGCTGCGGTCCGCCAGCAGGATGACGAACTCGCCCTCCTCCTCCGCCTCATAGCGCATGATGCGGGTCTCGTAATAAGTGGGCCTCTCGCCGTCCTGAACGCGGTAGGAGATGGTGTAGACCGGCTCTATGGAAAGCGCCTCGCGCAGATAGTCCGTGGAGAGCAGCAGCGCGACGTGATCCCGGTCGTCCGGAAAGACCCGCTCTTCGATGTAGCTCTTGCAGTAGGCGTCGTAGCCCTGCGCGATGCGCGCTTCCAGCGCGGCGCGGCCTTCCGGCTGCGCTTTGTAGATGGACATTTCTCCGCTGTCCGGCTTCACGAAGAGGATGTCTTCGTACTCGGTGGCGAAATGCGCGATGGTCGCCCGGTCTCTCTGGTCCTCCAGACGGCTCTCCTCCGCTTTTCGTTCCGCGCTGCGCAGCTGCCCGCGCAGCCGTCTGACGTAAAGAGCCAGCGCGATCGCGAGGATCAGCAATAGTAGACAGAGAACGGCCCAGCCTGCGGGAAAGACAGGATTGGAAGCAGTTTGTGGCATGAGGCTCTCCTTAAGACAAAAAGTAAATAGAAAAATGAGCAGGCATCGCTTTTTCCCTGTCGTGGACAGGTGGGCTTCCTGCGCCCCTGTCTCTGTCTTCCGCTGATGCGAGGCGGCCTGACATAACACAGGACCGACGTCCGGATCCCCTTATAGCAAGTGTAGGAAAATGAACTGCCTGCTCGTCTTTATTATACGGCTTTCGCCGGAGCTTGGCAAGTGTTCCGGCGCTAGCGCTCCGGCTCCGCCTTGGTCTCGCAGTAGAGGCAGCGATAGATCTTGTTCTCGCGGTCCGTGAGCTTGAAGATCTGCGGCAGCTCCTGCTCCGTGGAGCTGATGCAGCGGGGGTTCTTGCAGACCAGCACGTTGGTCAGCGTCTCCGGCATGGGGATGCTCTCCTTGCTGACGATCTCCCCGCTGCGGATGACGTTCACCGTGGCGCCCGGATCCACGTAGCCGATGAGGTCCAGGTCGATGTCGATGGCCGCGTCCACCTTGATGATGTCTTTTTTGCCCATGCGCTTGCTGCTGACGTTCTTGATGAGCGCCACGGAGGCGTCCAGCTTGTCCAGCTGCAGCAGCTCGTAGAGGCGCATGGCCCTTCCCGCCGTGATGTGATCGATGACGACGCCGTTCTGGATGGAATCTACGTTCATGAACTTAGGCCTCCTTCAAAAGCTTCAGGATGAGCGCCATGCGGATGTAGCGGCCGTTGCGCACCTGCTTGAAATAGCAGGCCCGCGGGTCGTCGTCCACGGCCACGCTGATCTCGTTGACCCTGGGCAGCGGGTGCATGATGCAGAGGTCCTCCTTAGCCACGCGCAGCTTCTCCGGGGTGAGGACGTAGCTGTCCTTCAGCCGCAGGTAATCCTCTTCATTGAAGAAGCGTTCCCGCTGGACGCGGGTCATATAGAGGATGTCCAGCTTCGGCAGGACTTCCATCAGATCCTCGGTCTGCTCGTAGGGGATGCCGCGGTCCTTGATGGCGTCTTTCTTCACGTAGCTCGGCAGCTTCAGCTCCTCCGGGGAGATGAGCACGAAGCGGATGCCGCTATAGCGCGAGAGCGCGTTGATGAGGGAGTGGACCGTGCGGCCGAACTTCAGGTCGCCGCAGAGGCCTACGGTCAGATCGTCGAAGCGGCCCTTCTCGCGGTAGATCGTCAGAAGGTCCGTGAGGGTCTGGGTGGGGTGGCAGTGGCCGCCGTCGCCGGCGTTGATGACCGGCACCAGCGCGTTCTTCGCGAGCACCAGCGCAGCGCCCTCCTTCGGGTGCCGGATGGCCATGATGTCCGAATAGCAGCTCACGGTCTTGGCGGTGTCCGCCACGCTCTCGCCCTTCGCGGCGGAGCTGGAGGCGGCGCTGGAGACCGAGATGACGCTGCCGCCCAGGCTCTGCATGGCCGATTCGAAGCTGAGACGGGTGCGGGTGGAGGGCTCGAAGAAGAGCGCCGCCAGGATCTTTCCGTCGCAGGCGTGGGCGTATTTTTCCGGATGGGCGATCATGTCCTGCGCGGTATCGACCAGCTCGGCGATCTCCTCCTTGCTCAGATCCGTGATGTCGATGAGACTTCTCATTTCGCTGCACCTCCGATCCAGCTCTCATCCTCCGGGCAGGCCCGGAACGCAAGCAGGCGCGGCGCGTCTTCCGGCTTGATGTAGCCTTCCGCCGCGGCGCGCTCCACGATGGTGTCAAAATCCGTGAGGGAAATGTTCTTCACGTTCGCGGCAGCCAGGCGCGCAAGGCCCTTCTGCATGCCGTAGGTGAAGATGGAGACCACGCCGAGCACCTCGGCGCCGGCTTCGCGCAGGGCCTCCACCACTTCGATGACGCTGCCGCCGGTGGAGATCAGGTCCTCCACGACCACCACCTTCTGCCCCGGCTCCAGGCGGCCTTCGATGCGGTTTTGCCGGCCGTGGTCCTTGTTGCCGGAGCGCACGTAGCCCATGGGAAGGCCCATGATGTGCCCGCAGATGGCCGCGTGGGCGATGCCCGCCGTGGAGGTCCCCATGAGGACTTCCGCCTCCGGGTAGTTCGCCCGGATCAGCTCCACCAGGCCGTCCTCCACGTGGCCGCGCACCTCCGGCGCGGTGAGCGTGAGCCGGTTGTCGCAATAGATGGGGCTCTTGATGCCGCTGGCCCAGACGAAGGGCTCCTCCGGCCGCAGGAACACCGCTTTGATGCGGAGCAGATCCTCCGCGATCTCCCGTTTCCGATCCATGTCTTATGCCTCCTTGCCAAGAAACTCGCTGAGACAGCGGCGGTAGGCCGCCACCGGGTCCGCCGCGGCGGTGATGGAACGCCCCACGACGATGTAGTCGGAGCCGAGCTCCCGCGCCATGGCGGGCGTGGTGACCCGTTTCTGGTCCCCCGCGGCGCCGCCCGCGAATCGGATGCCCGGCGTGATGGTCAGGAAGTCCGCGCCGCAGGCCGCGTGGACCTTGCCCGCCTCCAGCGGCGAACAGACCACGCCGTCCAGGCCGGCCGCCTTCGCCCGCGCCGCGTAGTGCATCACCACTTCGTCGATCGGGCGCTCGATGAGCAGGTCCTCTTCCATGGTCTTCTGATCGGTGCTGGTGAGCTGCGTCACGGCGATGAGCATCGGCCGGCTGCCGTCTGGGCGGCGCAGCCCCTCCAGCGCGGCCTGCATCATCGGCACCGTGCCCGCGGCGTGCAGATCGCAGAGATCCACGTCCAGCTCCGAGAGCACCGCCATGGCCTTCTTCACCGTATTCGGGATATCGTGCAGCTTCAGGTCCAGAAAGATCTTGTGGCCGCGCGCCCGGATCTCCCGCACGATCTGCGGGCCGGCCGCGTAGTACAGTTCCATGCCGATCTTCACGAAGGGCTTCTCCTCCGTAAAGAGGTCCAGGAAGCGAAAGACTTCCGCCTCCGAAGCGAAATCACAGGCGATGATCACGTCTTTTCCCATGTTGTATACTCCTTTTCCAAAAGCGCAGGCCGCTTGACGCGGGGCGGGCCCCCTATCGGGCGGCCTGCCCGATGATGTCTGTCAGACGGTCGATGCCGCAGCGATCCATGACCTCCGGCAGCGCTTCGATGATCTTTTTGCAGGCGAAGGGATCGACCAGATTCGCCGCGCCCACCTGCACCGCCGTGGCGCCCGCGAGCATCAGCTCCAGCACGTCCTCCGCGCGGGAGACGCCGCCCAGGCCGACCACGGGGATCCGCACGGCCCGCGCGACCTGATAGACCATGCGCACGGCCAGCGGCAGCAGCGCGGGGCCGGAGAGGCCGCCGGTGCCGTTCGCGAGCAGCGGGCGCTTCGTCTTCAGGTCGATGCGCATGCAGAGCAGCGTGTTGATGAGGCTCAGTCCGTCCGCGCCGGCGGCCTCGCAGGCCCGCGCGATCTCGCAGATATCCGTCACGTTCGGCGTCAGCTTCACGATGACGGGCTTCCGGGTGACCGCCTTCACCGCGCGCGTGACCGCCGCGGCGCTCTCCGGGTCCGTGCCGAAGCTCATGGCGCCGCCGTGCACGTTGGGACAGCTGATGTTGACCTCCAGCCAGCCCACCTGTTCCTCCTTGTCGAGCAGGGCGCTGACCGCCTCGTATTCTTCGATCGAAAAGCCGCTGATGTTCGCCATCACGGGCTTATGGAAACACCGCTTCAGCTTCGGGAGCTCCTCCGCGATGACCTTCTCCACGCCGGGATTCTGCAGGCCCACGGCGTTCAGCATGCCGGAGGGCGTCTCCGCGATGCGCGGCGTCGGGTTCCCGTAGCGCGGCTGCAGCGTGGTTCCCTTGAAGGAAAACGTGCCGAGCACGTTGATATCGTAGAGTTCTGCAAACTCGTAGCCGTAACCGAAGGTGCCGGAAGCGGGAATGATCGGGTTGTCCAGTTCGATGCCGCAGAGATCCACGCTCAGTCTTCCCATGTGAGTTCCCCTTTCCGCAGCACCGGACCGTCCCGGCAGATCCGTTTCCATCCGCTTACGGTTTTGCAGGTGCAGCCCATACATGCGCCGAAGCCGCAGCCCATCCGTTCTTCAAAGCTGAACTGGCCGTCAGACGCGCTTGCGTGAAATACTGCCTTCAGCATCGGTTCCGGCCCGCAGGTGTAAAAATAGTCGTACTGCAAATCCTTCATCGCGTCCGTCACGAATCCGCGGACGCCGCGGCTGCCGTCGGCAGTTGCGATCACGGTCCCGTCGCAGATTGCGGAAAACTCAGATTCGTAATAGATGTCCGATTCCGTGTTGAAGCCGAGGACCGCCGTCGCCCGGACCCCGTTTTCCCTGAGACTGCGCGCGAGCCAGTAAAGCGGCGCAGCGCCGATTCCGCCGCCGATGAGCAGCGTTGCGCCTTTTGCCGCGGAAACGTCAAAGCCGTTCCCTAGCCCGGTCAGAACGTCCAGCGTCCGGCCCGTTCGCATTTCCGCCATCTGCGCCGTCCCCTGTCCGACGACCTTGTAAAGGATCGTTACGGTATCCTCGCTGCGGTCGCACACGGAGATCGGCCGCCGGAGAAAACGCCCGTCCAGCGCCAGATTGACGAACTGCCCCGGCGTCGTGACTGCGGAAACGTCGCCCTGCAGCACCATGCGGAAAACGCCGCGCGCGATCGGTTCATTCTCTTTGATTGTAAGGAAACGCTGTTTCATACGTGCATTCATTCGTTAATGAGAGAGACCGTGATGGTCGTTTCTTCCAGAACATCCAGAAGGATTCTTACCGTATCAAGCGCGGTGAACAGCGAAACGCCGTTTTCCGTCGCCAAAGCGCGGATCTGTGCGCCGTCGGTCGCCTCATTGGTGGAGTTCACGTCCCGCGTATTGATCACATACGCAATATAGCCCTGCCGGATCGCCTCCGGGATCTCGTCGCTGCCCTCGCTGAGTTTTCGGACCGTATGCGTACGGATGCCGTTGGCCTTCAGGAACTTTGCCGTTCCCTCCGTCGCCAGGATATTGAAGCCGAGCTGATAGAAGCGTCTGACAAGCGGCAGCACCTCATCCTTGTCGCGGTCAGAGACCGTGACAAGCACGCTGCCGTATGAGCGCACCTGCATGCCGGAGGCCTGCAGCGCCTTATAGAGTGCGCGCGTCAGCGACTTGTCGTAGCCGATCGCCTCGCCCGTGGACTTCATTTCCGGCGAGAGATAGGCGTCAAGGCCGTGGATCTTCTGGAACGAAAATACCGGGACCTTGACATAGCAGCGCTTTTTCTCCGGCGGATAAATGTCGAAAATCCCCTGCTCCTTCAGGGACAGCCCGAGGATCACGTCGGTTGCGATGTCGGCCAGAGAATAACCGGTGGCTTTCGAGAGGAACGGAAC
>JAEELK010000161.1 GCA_016282655.1 Bacillota bacterium
ATCTTCAATGAGGATACGATCCGCGAGGTGCTGAACATCCTGATGGAGCACGGCCTGAAAATCGACTACGGCGAGAAGATCGGCAAAACGATCATCTTCGCCAAGAACCACGCGCACGCGGAGAAGATCCTGGAAGTCTTCGGCAAGGAGTATCCGCACCTTGTGGGCTATGCACAAGTCATCGACAACTACATCAACTATTCGCAAAGCGCCATCGATGAGTTCTCAGACCCGGCCAAGCTCCCGCAGATCGCCATTTCCGTGGACATGCTGGACACCGGCATAGACATTCCGGAGATCCTCAATCTGGTCTTCTTCAAGAAAGTTCTGTCGAAAGCCAAGTTCTGGCAGATGATCGGCCGCGGCACACGTCTCTGCCCGGGCCTGATCGATGGCTTGGATAAAGACAAGTTCTACATCTTTGATTTCTGCGGAAATTTCGAGTTCTTCCGGATGAACAAAGGCAAGCCGACGGCCAATCAGATGGCACTGCAGGGCGCAATTTTCGGCTTGGAGTTTGAGATGGCCTATAAGCTGCAGGATATTGCATATCAGAAAGAGCCCCTGATCGAATTTCGGAACGAGTTGGTGGAAGAGATGACTGGCAAAGTGCAGGAGTTGGATCGAAGCAATTACGCCATCCGCCAACACATCCGCTATGTGGATCAATACGCCAACAAAGAGAATTATACAGGACTCACCTATGAAGATACGCTGATCGTCCGGGAGGAAGTGGCTCCGTATATCCTGCCGGGCGATGATGAACCCAGCGCGGCACGTTTTGACGCGTTGTTGTACGGCCTTGAACTGGCTTATCTTGCGGGGAAAAAGCACAGCGCTGCGCGGAAAGACCTGTTGGACAAGGTCGAGAGCATAGCCAGCGTTGCGAACATTCCGGAGATCATAGCGCAGTCTGATCTGATCGAGCGCATCTTACATACGGATTATTTGGAGACTGCGGAGATCGACGATTTGGAGCAGATCCGAAAAGCGCTGCGCGGGCTCATGAAATACCTGCCGCAGACGAAGCGCTATGTCTATCAGACAGACTTTACGGATGAGATCCTTTCGACGGAGTGGCGCGAGTCGGAGTTGGAAAACGACGACCTTAAGAATTACAAGGCCAAGGCGGAATACTATGTCCGGCAGCATCAGGACAATGCCGTGATCGCCAAGCTAAGGAGCAATGTGCCCTTGAATGCTGCAGATGTGAAGGCACTGGAAGAGATCCTCTGGAGCGAGGTCGGGACCAGACAGGAGTATCAGGCAGAATACGGGGAAAAACCGCTTGGAGAATTCGTGCGCGAGATCGTGGGGCTGGACATGAACGCGGCAAAAGAAGCATTTGCAGAATATCTGGACGAGACCAATCTGGACAGCCGGCAGATCTATTTTGTGAATCAGATCGTAGAGTACATCGTTCAAAACGGTATGATGAAAGACCTCTCTGTACTGCAGGAAGCGCCGTTCACAGACCAGGGGAGCATCGTGGAGATCTTCCGGGATGTATCTGTATGGCAGGGCATTCGGCGCGTGATAGAGCAGGTCAACCGGAACGCGCTGGCCGCATAGAGAAAGCCTCTGAAAAACTATCATATAAAATACGAAAAAAACAAAAGATGCGCCGGCTTCCTGCCGCGCATCTTTGTTATCTATTTGTGCTGCTCTTTCCAAGCCTTGATCTGGGCCAGGCGCTCCTTGAAGCGGCCCTCCAGCCCCTGCTCCGTGGGCCGGTAGTACTCGCGGCCGAGGAGGGAGTCCGGCAGGCACTGCATGTCCGTGAGCTTGTCCTCAAAGTCGTGAGCGTACTGATAGCCCTTGCCGTAGCCGACCTCGCGCATGAGCTTGGTGACGCCGTTGCGGATCTGCAGGGGCACCGGCTCGGCGAGCTGGGAGAGGGCGTCCTGCCTGGCGGCCATATAGGCCGCGTCCACGGCGTTGGACTTGGGCGCCAGGGAGAGATAGATGACCGCCTGCGAGAGGTGTACGGCGCATTCCGGCATGCCGATGAAATGACAGGCCTGATAGGCGGCCACGGCGAGCTCCAGGGCCCGCGGGTCGGCCAGGCCGACGTCCTCGCTGGCGAAGCGCGTGACGCGGCGCGCCACGTAGAGCGGGTCCTCTCCGGCCTCCAGCATGCGGGCGAGCCAGTAGACGGCGGCGTCCGGATCCGAGTTGCGCATGGATTTGTGCAGGGCGGAGATGAGGTTGTAATGTTCCTCGCCGCTCTTGTCGTAGAGCAGGGACTTGCGGGAGGTGCACTGCTCCACGCTCTCGCGGCTCACGGTGGTGACGCTGCCTTCCAGGTCTCCGTTGAGCACGGCCATCTCCAGCGTGGAGAGGGCGCTGCGGGCGTCTCCGTTCGCGAAAGCCGCGATGAGGCGCAGCACGTCCTCTTCGATGACGATCTCCTGTCCGCCGAAGCCGCGCGGGTCTTCGAGCGCGCGGCGGAGCAGGCGCAGAAGGTCCTCCTCCTCCAGGCTCTTCAGCACGAAGACTCTGCAGCGGGAAAGAAGCGCCCCGTTGACTTCGAAGGAGGGATTCTCCGTGGTGGCGCCGATGAGGATGATGCTGCCCTTTTCCACGAAGGGGAGGAAGGCGTCCTGCTGGGCCTTGTTGAAGCGATGGATCTCGTCCACGAAGACGATGGTCTTTTCGCCGAAGCGGCGGTGCTCCTCCGCCTCCTTCATGACCGTGCGGATCTCTTTGATGCCGCTCGTGACCGCGGAAAAGTTGATGAAAGCCGCCTTCGTCTGGTTGGCGATGACGCCGGCCAGCGTGGTCTTTCCCACGCCGGGCGGCCCCCAGAAGATCATGGAGGAGACCATGTCCTGCTCGATGATGCGGCGGAGGACCTTACCGGGGCCAAGGAGATGCTGCTGCCCCACGATCTCGTCTATGTTCTGCGGGCGCAGGCGCGCGGGCAGGGGCTGGGGCAGGGAAACGCCGCCCAGGCTCATCTGTTCTTCCATGGCCGATCCTCCTTTCGCGAGAAACTTCTGCCAATACTATAGCAGTTTTTTTGACGAAAGGGAATCGGCTCTTTCCCTTGGAAGGCGGAGGAGCCGGGCGGCGCGTCATGGGGCGGGCTGCGGCCTAAAAAGGCGCGGCCTCGGCGCCGGCAGTTTCCGGCGCCTGCGGCGCGGCTGCAGCCGCGGACGGCTGTTCCTGCGCGGGAGCGCCGCTCCCGAACTCGTGCAGGAGCAGGCCGTGGAGCGCTTTGATCTCGTCCGCGGAAAGGGAGATGCCCCGGCTCATCTTCTCGTGGTCGGGGCTCCAATCGCGGAGGTCATAGCGCGCCGGCATGCCGTTGAAGGAGACCAGATTCAGTTCTTTGCTCCAGCCGCGCTGGTTGGTGGAAAGAACGCCGAAGGACTCCTCGATGGAAAAGACGAATTCGCGGTTCTGTTCTCTTTGGTTCATGTGTCGATCTCCTTTCGAACCCAGATTTCCTTTTGATAGATAGAGCATACAATAAATGGAAATATATGTCAATCCTTATTATTTTTTCCTTTTTCCAAACTTGCTTTTCTCCGGAGGCTATGGCATATTTAAACGGGAGACCCATGAAACGGAGGATGCGAAAATGCCTGTTTATCAACGGATGGAAGAACTGATCGGAAAGACGCCGCTCCTTGCGCTCGAGCGCATCGCGGCGGCGGAGCGCCTGCAGTGCAGGCTGCTCGCCAAGCTGGAGTGTTTCAATCCGGCCGGAAGCGCCAAGGACCGCATCGCCCTGAGCATGCTCGACTGCGCGGAGCGCAGCGGGCGCCTGCAGCCCGGCGCGGTGATCATAGAACCCACGAGCGGAAACACCGGCGTTGCGCTCGCGGCGCTGGCCTCCGCCAGAGGCTATCGCTGCATCCTCACCATGCCGGAGAGCATGAGCCTGGAGCGCCGCCGCCTGCTTGCGGCCTACGGCGCGGAGATCGTGCTGACGCCCGCTTCGGAGGGCATGCAGGGCGCGGTCGCCCGCGCGGAGGAGCTGGCCGCCAAGACGCCGGGCGCTTTCATCCCCGGCCAGTTCGACAACCCGGACAATCCCGCCGCGCACTATCAGAGCACGGGCCCGGAGATCTGGAACGATACGGAAGGCGCCGTGGACGCCTTCGTAGCCGGCGTCGGGACCGGCGGCACGCTCAGCGGCAGCGGCAGATATCTGAAAGAGCAGAAGCCCTCGCTCTGCCTCGTGGCGGTGGAGCCTGCCGGCTCCCCGCTGCTCTCGCAGGGCAGGGCCGGAAAGCACGGCCTGCAGGGCATCGGCGCGAACTTCGTGCCGGCGAACCTGGACCGCGGTCTCATCGACCGCATCGTGACCGTTACGGACGAAGACGCTTATGCGGCAAGCCGCATGCTGGCGGCCAGAGAAGGCCTGCTCTGCGGCATCAGCTCCGGCGCGGCGCTCTGGGCGGCGCTGCAGCTGGCAAAAGAAGAAGCCTTCGCCGGGAAATGCATCGTCGCGCTCTTGCCGGACACCGGCGAGCGCTATCTCAGCACAGCGCTGTTCAGCGGAGAATAAATAAAGATGGAAAAAGAAAAGATCAAGATACAGCTGGCCCTTCGCCCCGGAGCGCCTTTCTTTGAGACCGAGATCGAAAAGGGGCAGACGCTGGAGTCCATCGTGCGCGCCTGGGACAGCGCGCGGAGAGAGGGAGAAAAGCTGCCCTACTACGTGCTGCTTGCCCGCGTGGACAATCTGGTCCGGGAGCTGACGGTGGAGATCTACCGCCCCTGTAAGGTCACCTTCCTGGATATGCGCGATCCCGTCGCCATGCAGACCTACCGGGGCAGCGTCAGCATGCTCTTTCTGAAGGCCCTGCAGGACGTGATCGGCCCCTGCCCTGTGCGCATCGAGAATTCGCTGAGCGGCGGCTATTATTCGGAGCTGGAGCGCGAGGAAGGGGTCAGCGAGGAAGAGCTGCGGCAGGTGCGCGCACGCATGGAGGAGCTGGTGGAGGAGGACGTCCCCATCAAACTCGAATGGATCTCTTCCGACCTGCTGCGCAAACAGCTGGCGGAGCTCGGCGAGGAAGACCGGCTCTCCATGCTGAACGATGCCGATATCCCGCGCGTGCCGGTCTATTCCCTCCTGGGCATGAAGGATATCTTCTACAGCCTCATGGTCCCCTCCACGGGCTATCTGAAGCATTTTGAGCTGCGGCGCTACGAAAGCGGCATCCTGCTGCGTTTTCCGACCGTCACCAGCCCGGACCGCATCCCGCCTTACGAGGCGGAGCCGAAGATGTTCGAGGCCTTTTGCGAGTCCAAGCGCTGGGGCACGCTGATGGAGGTCAACTCGATCGCGGAGCTGAACCGGAAGATCAAGTCCGGCGAGAGCGTCGAGATGATCCAGATCTGCGAGGCGCTCATGGAAAAGCAGATCGCGAACATGGCGGACCGCATCGTGAACGAGGGTAAGCGCATGGTGCTCATCGCGGGGCCTTCCTCTTCCGGAAAGACCACCTTCACGAAGCGCCTCTGCGTGCAGCTGCGCGTGCTGGGCAAGAAGACGCTCTATCTCGGCACGGACGACTATTTCCTGGAACGCAGCGAAACGCCGCGCGACGCCAACGGAGAGTTCAACTTCGAGGGCCTGGACGCGCTGGACCTGCCGCTCTTCAACCGGAACATGACGGAGCTGCTGGAAGGCGGGGAAGCGGATCTGCCGCGCTTCGACTTCCTGGCGGGCGGCAAGGTCTTCGGGGAGCGGATCACGCGCCTGGAAAACGATCAGATCATCGTGGTGGAGGGCATCCACGGCCTGAACGAAAAACTCAGCGCCTCCATCCCGCGCAAAGACAAATTCAAGATCTACATCAGTCCGCTGACCCAGCTGAACATCGACGCGCACAACCGGATCCCGACCACCGCCGTACGCCTGCTGCGCCGCATCGTCAGGGACAACCGCTTCAGAGGCTACAGCGCGGAGCAGACGCTCGCCACGTGGCCCAAGGTGCGGATGGGCGAAGACGTCAACATCTTCCCGTTCAACAACGCGGCGGACGCCTTCTTCAACTCGGCCTATCTCTATGAACTGTCCGTGCTGAAGAAATACGCGCAGCCGCTGCTCCGCTGCATCGCGCCGGAAAGCGAAGTCTACAATCCTTCCCTGCAGCTCTGGCAGTTCCTGCAGCTCTTCCGCAGCATCGATGACGACAGGGCCATCGCCAACAACTCCATCCTGCGCGAGTTCATCGGCGGCAGCGTCTTCGCGGACTGAGGCGGCAGGGCCCTGCGCAGGAAGAGTGCGCGCGAAAGCGTGGAAAACGATTGACAAATCGGCGCGTCGTGATATGATAATAGTAATAATTCCTATGATCGAGAGAGCGAACCGCCGTGACAAAGTATTCCA
>JAEELK010000162.1 GCA_016282655.1 Bacillota bacterium
CACAAAGCGCTGCGCTGCCTGGGTGAGACCTCCATCCGCGGCGTCAAGACCAACATTTCCTTCCTGACCAACATCCTGAACCATCCCGCGTTCCTCGCCGGCACCTGCCACACCAAGTTCATCGACGAGACGCCGGAGCTCTTCCACATCAAGGATTCCAAGGACAGAGCCACCAAGCTGCTGAAGTACATCGGCAACATCGTGGTGAACGATCCCACCGCCGGTCAGAAGATGTACGATAAGCCCAGATTCCCCAGAGTGCTGGACGAGCCCATCAAGCCGGGCCTCAAGCAGATGCTGGACGAAAAGGGCCCCATCGCCGTCAAGAACTGGGTGCTGGACCAGAAGAAACTGCTCATCTGCGACACCACCATGCGTGACGCCCACCAGTCCCTGCTGGCCACCCGTGTCCGTACCAGAGACATGGCCAAGGGCGCTGAAGCCACCGCGCAGATCCTGGCGGATGCCTTCTCCCTCGAGATGTGGGGCGGCGCTACCTTCGACGTAGCCTATCGTTTCCTGCACGAAGATCCCTGGGAGCGCATCGACATGCTGCGCGAGCGCATCCCGAACATCCCCTTCCAGATGCTGCTCCGCGGCGCCAACGCCGTAGGCTATGCCAGCTATCCGGACAACGTCATCCGCGAATTCGTCCGTGAATCCGCCAAGGCGGGCATCGACGTCTTCCGCGTGTTCGACTCCCTGAACTGGATCCCCTCCATGGAGCTCTCCCTGGAAGAAGCCGCTTCCTGCGACAAGATCGCCGAAGCTTCCATCTGCTACACCGGCGACATCATGGATCCCAAGCGCGACAAGTTCACGCTGGAGTACTACGTCAAGATGGCGCAGGAGCTCGAAAAGCGCGGCGCGCACATGCTCTGCATCAAGGACATGTCCGGCCTGCTGAAGCCCTATGCCGCCAAGAAGCTGATCAAGGCCCTGAAGGAAGAGACCGGCATGCCGATCCACCTCCACACCCACGACACCAGCGGCAACCAGGTGGCTGCCCTGCTGATGGCCGCCGAAGTCGGCGTGGACATCGTGGACGTGGCCGTGGCCTCCATGAGCTCCCTCACCAGCCAGCCCTCCATGAACGCCATCGTGGCCGCGCTGGAAGGCAACGAGAGAGACACCGGCCTGAACCTGCGCCGCATCCAGGAACTCAACGATTACTGGGAAGACATCAGAAAGCGCTACGACGTATTCGAATCCGGCCTGAAGACCCCCATGACGGAGATCTACCGCTACGAGATCCCCGGCGGCCAGTATTCCAACCTGCGTCCGCAGGTGGAGAGCCTCGGCCTCGGCCACCGCTTCGATGACGTCCGCGAGATGTTCGTCACCGTCAACCAGATGCTGGGCGACATCGTAAAGGTCACCCCGTCCTCCAAGGTGGTCGGCGACCTGGCCATCTTCATGGTCCAGAACGACCTCACCCCCGAGAACATCGTCGAGAAGGGCAAGAACCTCTCCTTCCCGGATTCCACCGTCAGCTACTTCAAGGGCATGATGGGCCAGCCCACCTGGGGCTTCCCCAAAGACATCCAGGAAGTGGTCCTGAAGGGCGAAGAGCCCATCACCTGCCGTCCCGGCGAGCTGCTGGATCCCATCGATTTCGAAGTGGTCCGCAAGCATCTGAAGGAGCTCATGGACGAGGATCAGGAACCCACCATGAGAGATATCCTCGGCTGGTGCATGTATCCGAAGGTCATGGAGGACTACATCCGCATCCGCAAGGAGACCGGCTACATCGTCCGCCTGGGCAGCCACGTCTTCTTCCACGGCCTGGCCGTGGGCGAGACCAACGTGGTCAACATCGAAGACGGCAAGACCCTGGTCATCAAGTACCTCGGCCTCGGCGACCGCAACGAGGACGGCACCCGTACCGTGCTCTTCCAACTCAACGGCTGCAACCGCGAGATCAACGTGCCGGATAAGTCCGCTCCTGTGGCGGCCAGCTCCGTCACCATGGCGGATCAGAACGACAAGCGTCAGGTCGGCGCGTCCATCCCCGGTCTGGTCAGCAAGGTCCAGGTGAAGGTCGGCGACAAGGTCGAAGAGAACCAGGTCCTGGCCGTGGTAGAAGCCATGAAGATGGAGACCAGCGTGGTCGCCAAGGTGGCCGGCACCGTCGCCAAGGTCCTGATCGAGCCCGGCAAGAACGTCAAGGCCGGCGAGCTCCTGATCGTGCTCGAATAGCGCGTTCAGAGAAGGAGATCGCATAGCGATAATATGAAAATACTAGAGATCTTGATGCTGGTCTGTTGGGGAGCTTCCTGGCCCGCGGCCATCCGGAAATCCCTGAAGTCCAAGAGCACCAGGGGAAAGAGCCTGCTCTTTATGATCCTCATCTTCAGCGGCTATATCTTTGCGATCATCAACAAAATGCTGCGGGGATTCGATTATGTGTTCTGGTTCTACATCCTGGTGATGGGCATGGTCCTGGTGGACATCTGCCTCTACTTCCGCAACCGGCGCATCGAAAAGCGCGAGGCGGAGGAAGCCTCGGAGACAGACTGGGATTAGATCGTCCGCAAGAACGTGAACGGCAGCGCTTCCGAAGCGCGGCCGAAAGAAGCAACAAAAGAACGGCGCGGCCCGTATGGGCCGCGCCGTTTGCGTGCACGAAAGGCGCCGCGCGGAACGGATCCGCCGGCAGCCGCTTTGTCTAGAAGCGCCGTCCGCCGCCGGAGAAGCTGCGTCCGCCGGAGGAGGAATAGCCGCGGCTGTGGTGGGATCCGCCGCCGCCGCTGCTGCCGCCGCTGCTTTCCTTTTCGATCTTGCGGCTGGTGACGATCGTGCTGATGACGATGTTGTCCGCCTGGGTGATGTGCTTGTCCTGCAGGTAGTTGGCGGCGCGCACGGCCTCCGCGACCGTCTTCATGTTCTTCTTGCGGGCGCCGCCGGTGACCAGCGAGCTGATGAGGCCGAAGAAGGCGCCGAGGACGCCGGCCAGGCCCCAGTTGGCGGGATCCTTGGGCGGCGCGGGGACCTTGCCGTCCGTGTACAGCGCGTCCAGACCGTCGATGTAGGCCAGGATGCCGTCCGCATAGCGGCCGTCCACCATATGGGGATAGACGAGATCGTCCAGCCGGTTCGTGTTCGTGGAGCTGCTGAAAAGCGCCTCATCCTTGCCGGTGCCGGCCTCCCACCAGCCGCGGTCGTCCGGGTCCAGGCAGAGGAAGAAGATGCTGCCGTTGAAGTCATCCCCCACACCGTAGCCGTTGAACTGATAGAAGTCGGCGGCATAGACCGCGTGGCTGAAGCCGTAGGCGCTCTTGTCCGTGAAGACCACCAGATCGCTCTCCGGATGCGCGGCCTTGAAGCTGTTGATGCGGTCCAGGATGGCCGCTTCCTCGGCCTCCGTGAAGGCGTCCGCGTTATCGACCAGTCTGGGCGCGTTCGGATCGAGGAAGTCCTCGAATGCCGTCACGTCCTCCGGATACCAGTCCGGCTTGTTCTCTCTGGCGTTGGCCTGCCCGCCCGCCATGAGCGCGGAGGCGTTGGTGAGGAAGCGATCGTAGACCTCGTAGGGCTCATACTGCGCGTAGTCGTCTATGAAAGCGTTGCAGATCTGCGTATAGGCTTCATCCGTGAGCAGCACGTCGCAGTCGCCGAAGGAGAGCAGCGTGAAATTATAGTTGTCCATGTCCACCACGAGCAGCAGGCCGCTCTGGTTCGGACCGTAGCCGAAATCGTTGTGCCGGTAGAACCATTCCCCGTAGCCGTCCAGGTCGTTTGCGTCCTCTTCTTCCAGACCGTTCGTGACGCAGATGACGAAGTCGCAGCCGTAGATCGGCAGGAAGGACTCCGCTCTTTCGCTCAGCTCGACCGCCTCGTCCTCGCTCATAACGCCGACGAAGTCGTTGAAGCGGTAATACTGCTGGTTGTAATCGCCCTCATAGGCGAAGACCTGGGCAAAGGAGCTCAGGAGCAGGAGGAGAAGCAGCGCGATCGAAAGGAATTTTTTCATCATGTTCACCTCCATATCCTAAAAGATGTAAGACAGCAGCGCGATGATGCCGGCGGCGGGGATGCCGGCGATCAGGAGATCGCGGAAGCGGTACAGGAGCGAGCGGCTCCTGCTGATGGGCAGCGTGCCGACGATCTTTCCGGTCTGGCCGTTGACGGCGTACTGGTAGCTCTTGCCGCCGTATTTGCAGTTGATCAGGTAGACCGGGAGCAGCACGTAGTGCACGGCGGTGTCGCGGAGCGCCATGGCGTTGTTGCGCAGGCGGACGCCGCTGACGCCGCCTGTCTGATAGCTGCCCAAGACCTCCTCCACGCTGCGGTTCATGCGCGAGGTGGCGCGGGGCAGGCAGAGGTCCGGATCGGCGTCGAAGCGGTCGGCCAGGAAGCCGGCGAGGTAAGCGCCCTGGAAGGGGACCATCGCTTTGTAATCGAAGGGCTCCAGGGAGTCCATGAGGGCGTCGTCCATCTTGATGCTGGCGTCCACCGGGACCTTCCGGAAGCTCAGATCGCCCGAGCGGATGAGGCGCCAGGTCTTGGTCTCCGTGAATTCGTAGTCGCCGGCCACCCAGACCCGCACGGAATTCGCGTCGAAGGTCATGGTGCCGTCCATCGTGCAGTCGAAGAGCCAGAAGGGCACATAGACGCCCAGGATCTCTTCCAGCTTCGCGTCGGAGAAGTAGTTCTTCGGCAGCAGTTTTTTGTCTTTATAAAAGTCCGCCACGATCTCTTTCAGGCGCGCCTTGTCCACGGCGAAGGGGATGATGCCGTTGGGCCGCAGGCCGCCGTCCAGGCGGTCGTCGATGACGATCTCGTTGTCGCAGTAAGGGCAGTGTGTGGCGACCGTGGTGGGCGTGGTGACCACCTCCGCGCCGCAGGCCTTGCAGACGTAGGTGACGGTGTCCTCCATGGTCTGCGTTTCGAGCGAAGCCTTGTAGTTGCCCCAGTCGAAGCTCTCGCTCGTGTGTTCTTCCGCGTGCAGCAGGGCTTCGATGCTCTCGACGCTGTAGTCGTTGCCGCAGGAATTGCAGTGCAGATTGCCGCCTTCCGCGGAGAACTGCAGCGGAGCGCCGCAGGAAGGGCATTTGTAGTTGGAAAGCGTGGCCATGAGAAGCAGGCTCCTTTCTTTGAAGGGTGCGCGCGGGCGGGATGGATGGATGGAACGCGGACTCGCGGCCGCGCGCGGCCGGGCGTTCGCGCAGGGTCCGCTATTCTTCCTGGTAGACGATCTCGCCGCAGACCATGGTGAGGACGGCGGAGAGGGCCGCGGGATCGTTCTCCAGCGGGCTCTCGCGGAAGACGGTGAGGTCCGCGGACTTGCCGCGCTCCACGGAGCCGCAGAGCTCCTCCAGGTGCAGCAGGGCGGCCGCGTCGATGGTCAGGGCGTCCAGGCGCGCCTGGGGCTCCTGCGGCTCCTCGGGGCCGCGGCTCAGGATGGCGTCGTCCGCGAGGAAGCGGAGCGCTTCGTTTTCGCTGCTGAGACCGTTGCCGTAGAAGAGGACGAAGCGGTTCTTTTTATAGCCGCTCCGGCGGGCCGCCGTAAAGGCGTCCATCGCCGCCGCGAGGCCCGTCTCGGAGTTCAGGTGCACGTGGATGTCGAAGCCGCGGTCGGCGGCTCCCAGGCAGAGCTCGCGCAGGTTCTCCGCGGAGGGGCGCAGCGCGCCGTCCGCACCTTCGCTGAGGTGGACGCGCAGCACGGAATACTGCATGCCGTCGCCGAGCTCCAGGCAGTTGGTGTGCTTCTGCAGCAGGCGCAGCACCATTTGCTGCGGCGCGCGGTCCTCCCGGACGTCGAGGGAACCGATGAAGCGGTAGGGGAGCGGCTCTTCCTGCAGGACTTCGCTGAGCGCGCCGATGTAGTGGTTCTCCAGATAGTCCACCGGGCAGCAGTCCAAAAGGGCGGTCCGGCCGGCGGCCGCGTAGGGAACGGCGGCCAGGGAGACGCGCTCGGGCAGGCTGTCCAGGGAGAGCGCGTCCGAGGCGTCGATCAGGAAGACCACGGAGCCGGCCCCGACGGCGTAGCCGCTGGGAACGCCGTCCGCGTTCCGTTTGAAGTACTGGTAGGGCGGCTGGGGGTCGGGCAGGGCGCCGGCAGGGCGCGGCCACTGCGCCGCGGCATCGTCCTGCGCCTCTGC
>JAEELK010000163.1 GCA_016282655.1 Bacillota bacterium
GCCTGGAGACATGCATCCTGCCTTCGGCGGTGCTCTAAACGCACACCGCCGGATTTACGGGGTTCACCGTCCGCGACCTCACGGAGGACATCCCGGCCATCGCGGCCCACTGGAAGAAGGAAGGCATCTCCTTCGACGCGGTCTACACCGGCTACCTCGGCAGCAGCGAGCAGATCCGCATGGTCGAAGAGATCCTGCGGGACCTGAAAAAGCCGGAAGGAAAGAGCTTCGTGGACCCGGCCATGGCGGACAACGGCAAGCTCTACCCGGCCTTCGACGCGGCCTTCGTGGAGGAGATGAAGCGCCTTGCCTTCGGCGCGGACTACATCCTGCCGAACATCACCGAGGCCTGCTTCCTCTGCGGCGCGGAGTACAAAGAGAGCTACGACGAAAGCTACATCGACGAGCTGCTCGCGAAGCTGCGGGCGGGCGGCGCGAAGACCATCATCCTCACCGGCGTGAGCTACGCTCCGGAGCGCACGGGCGTCGTGGTGCTGGAAGGCGAGGAAAAACGCTATTACGAGCATAGAAAGATCGCGCAGGGCTGCCACGGCACCGGTGACGTCTACGCCTCCGCCTTCGTGGGCGCGCTGCTGCAGGGCAAGAGCGCCTATGACGCCGCCGCGCTGGCCGCGGATTACGTGCTGCGCTGCATCGAGAACACGCAGGGAGACGCCTCCCACTGGTACGGCGTGAAGTTCGAGACCGCGCTGCCCGAGCTCATCGGGGCGCTGCGCTAGGGAAAGAAAGGAGCCCGCGCGCCGCGGCGCCGGGCGGACCGCAGAGACAAGGAGAGACAGACATGGTCAAGAACAGATTTGTGGCATTTCTCATCTTCGTGGCGTTGTTTTTCATCATCTGGAACATCCTGGACCTGATCTTCAACGCCTTCATCACGAGGAGCGGCTACCGCTTCACCACCATCGGCGACGTCTATCTGCCGCTGGTGCTGGGGCTCATCCTCGGATGTCTCTTCTTCCTGCGCAAGAAGAAGAGCTGAGCCCAGCCGCGCGCGAAAAACGCAAGAAAAAGCCCCGTGCGAGCCGCATGGGGCTTTCTGCAAACTGGAAGATAGGGCGGAGGACCGCGGGACAGCTGCTGCAGACCGGAAGAAAAGGCGGAGGACCGGCCGGAAAGACGGTTTTAACATGAAACAATGGGAAAATGAATATCGGAGCAAGGTCTGCACGGCGGCGGAGGCGATCGGACGCATCCGCAGCGGGCAGCACATCTTCGTGGCGAACAACATCGGGGAGCCGCAGGCGCTGCTGGCGGAGCTCGTGGCGCAGGAGGACAGGCTCTACGACCTGACGCTGCACCACATGGTCACGCAGAGCCCGGGCGAGTACACGCGGCCGGAGCACGCGGGGCATTTCCGCTGCGACCTGATCTTCTGCGGCGCGGGCACGCGCGGCGCGGTCAACGAAGGGCGGGGGGACTACACGCCTTGTTTCTTCTATGAATACCCCATCCTCATCCGCAGGGGCGTCATCCCCTGCGAGGTGGCGCTGGTGCAGGTGGCGGGCCCGGACGAAGAGGGGCGCTTCAGCCTCGGCACCTCCGTGGACTACACCTATCAGGCGGTGAAGACCGCAAAGCTCGTCATCGCGCAGGTGAACCCGCGCATGCCCTTCACCTACGGAAGCCTTCTGGAGCTCAGCGACATCGACTGCCTGGTGGAGCAGGAGGAAGAGCTCTACGAGAACCCCAGCCGCAGCATCACGGAGGTGGAGCGGCGCATCGGCCAGAACTGCGCGGACTTCGTGGAGGACGGCGCCACGGTGCAGCTCGGCATCGGTGGCATCCCGGACGCGGTGGCCATGGCGCTCATGGGAAAGAAGGATCTCGCGATCCATTCCGAGATGATCGCGGACTGCACGGTGGCGCTCTATGAAGCGGGCGTCATCACAGGCAAATACAAGACCACGGAGCCCGGCAAGATGGCGGTGAGCTTCCTGCAGGGCACGCGGAAGCTCTACGACTTTGCAGACAGGAATCCGGACCTGCTCATGCTGCCGGTGGACTACGTGAACCACCCGCTCGTGGTGATGAAGCAGCACAAGATGGTCTCCATCAACTGCGCCATCGAGATCGACCTGCAGGGGCAGGCGGCCTCGGATAGCATCGGGCTGCGGCAGTATTCTGGCGTGGGCGGGCAGGTGGACTTCATCCGCGGCGCGGCCATGAGCGAGGACGGGAAGGGCGTGTCGATCCTGGCGCTGCCCTCGCTGCAGCAGACGCGGGACGGGCGGCGGCTCTCGAAGATCGTGCCTTTCCTGCAGGAGGGCGCTGGGGTCACGACGTCGCGCAACGACGTGGATTACGTGGTCACGGAGTACGGGGCGGCGGCCATGAAGGGGCAGAATCTGCGTAAGCGGGCGCGCGCGCTCATCGAGATCGCGCATCCGGACTTCCGCGCGGCGCTCGCGGAGGAGTTCGAGAAGCGTTTCCGCGAGCCGCTGTAGCGGAGCGGCGTCCCCGGAAGGCCTGTGCCTTTGCAGGGACGCTCGCGCTAACGCCGTGACGCAGCGGTACTAAGCTCTGCCTTCGCCTGCGGCTCGGCAATCGCTAAGTACCGGCGTTCCGCGACGCTGCTTCGGGAGGATCCCCGCCGCCGCTCCTTCGCAAAACGATTTGAAGCAGCCGCGCGAAACGCGGCGGAGCCTGGCGAGGAGCGACAGCACCGAGCCCTTCCTTACGGCGGGTGACGCGCGCGGGTGCCCATGCGCGAGGAGCTTTTTTGCTCCGAGGCGAATGGGCAGCGCGCGGCAGGACCCGCCGCAATATGCGCCGCGAGGTCATAATTTGTTTCGATTTCGGATACACTTTCTTAAAAAAGGCCCGCTATA
>JAEELK010000164.1 GCA_016282655.1 Bacillota bacterium
GATCCTGATCATCAGCATCTGTTCCACCGCGGCCTCCGTGGCCTACGTTTATTTTACGGAGTACACAAAAGAGGTCTCCTATGCCGGGCTCGTGCTCTTGAACGAGATCTTCTTCTTTTTCCACACGATGCTGGCGGGCAGCCTGACCCTTTATTTCATGAACGTCAACGGCTCCGCGCTGGGCCGTCCGCGGCGCTTCTACGCCGCCTACGCGATCCCCTTCCTGCTCGGCGAGCTCATGATCATGCTGAACCCCGCCACAAAGCTCGTCTTTTATATCGACGAGGCGCTCGTGTATCACCGCGGGCCCGTCATGCCGCTGCTCTACGCCCTGGCGCTCCTGTATATCCTGACGGGCTTCTTTTACTTCTTCCGCTACAAACGGGCCATCTCGCACGCAGAAAGCATCGTCATCTGCAGCGTCGTGGCGCTGGCCGCGGTCGGCACGGTCCTGCAGGCCCTGCGTTCCGAGCTGCTGGTGGAGCTCTTCCTGGAGTCCATCGCGATCCTCACGCTGATGATCATCCTGGAGGATCACAGCAGGGCGCTCGACCAGGCGACGCAGGTCTCCAACCGCAGCGCCTTCAACGAAACGAACAAGCGGCTGATGGAGACGGAGCAGCGCTACAGCATCGTGCTGCTGCGGATCCAGAATTTCAATTTCTTCTCGCGCCTCTTCAACAGCAGGAGCATGGACCGCCTCATGGCGGACGTGGCCGCCTGGCTGCAGCACTTCGCCGGATGGGAAGACATCTTCCGCTTCTGGCAGGAAGGCTTCGCGATCCTCGTGTACGACCCGGAGGGCAGAAGGGCCGAATCGCTTGCGCGGACGTTCAGCACGCGCTTCGATTCCGTCTGGAGCACGGATGAGGTGAGCGCGAAGCTCGAGACCGTCACGGGCGTCGTGCGCGTGCCGGAGGACGTAAACAGCCTGCCGCAGCTGCAGGACCTGCTGATCAGCGGCTTTCAGGACACGCAGCCCGGCACGCTCCTCTCGCGCGCGGACGTCGCCGGCGCCAAGCGGGCCCTGGCGGTGGAGGACGCGCTGCGGAAGGCGATCCGCGACGAACGGATCGAGGTCTGGTATCAGCCCATCTGGTCTGCGGAGAGCGAGTCGATCGTGGCCGCGGAGGCGCTCGTGCGGCTCAGCGACGAGGCGCTGGAAGACCTGCATCCGGACGAATTCATCCCGCTCGCGGAAAAGAGCGGCATGATCCACGATCTGGGCCGCTTCGTCTTCCGGGAGACCTGCCGCGTCATCAGCCAGCATCGCCTGCCCGAGCGCGGCATCCGCTACGTGGACGTGAACGTGTCGCTCTATCAGTTCCTGCGCGACGATCTCTTCGCGTCCTTCGAGCAGACGCGCGGCGTGTACGGCGTCGCGGCGGAGCAGATCAACCTGGAGATCACGGAAGGCCTCGCGCTGGAGGAGATCGACCTGGTGGACCGGACCATCGAACAGATGCGCCGCGCCGGCTACAGCTTTTCGCTGGACGACTACGGCACGGGATTCTCCAATCTTTCGCGGCTCCTGGAAGGGGAGTACATGAACATCAAGATCGACAAGTCGATCCTCTGGGGCGGAGAGCGGAACCCGGAAAAAGCAAAGCTGCTGGACGACCTCATCCGGATCATCCGCAGCATGCGAAACAACGTGGTGCAGGAAGGTGTGGAAACGAAAGAGCAGCTGGAGCGGGTGGTCCGCTCCGGCGCCAATCTGATACAGGGCTATTATTTCAGCCGTCCGCTCCGCGAAGAGGCCTTCGTGGACTACTTAGATAAAATGAACGGTCGTTAGCGGCGCGCGCTCATGCGCAGGGCGTTTCCATCGGCGGGCAGGCGGCCACGGCCAGGGCGTCCGCTCTCGCGTTCTGCTCGAGCGCGTGCAGGAACTCCGCTTCGGAGAACTGCGCCCCGTTCTTCTCCAGGAACGAGCGGTACAGCTTTTCCTGCGCCTCGGGCGTGAGCGTGTGACGCTTCACGTGCCCCTTCACGAGATAAAAGCGCAGCTCCTGGCGCGCGCACTGCTCCAGGATGGCCTCCCAGAGATCCCGGTTCTCCACGGGATCTTTTTTGCTGTTGCGCCAGCCGTTGCGCTGCCAGCCCAGATACCAGCCCTGCCGGAAGCAGTTGACCAGATAGGAGCTGTCCGAAAAGACCTCCACCGTGAGCCCGTCGCGCTTCAGCGCCCGCAGGCCCGCGAGCAGCGCGCTGAGCTCCATGCGGTTGTTGGTGGTGTTGCGTTCCCCGCCGGAGAGCTCCTTTTCCGCGCCGCCGTACTCCAGGATGCAGCCCCAGCCGCCGCTGTTCGTCTCGTTCTGGTTGCCGGAGCAGGCGCCGTCCGTGTAGATCCGTACCGTCTTCATGCGAAAAACGCTCCTTTCTTTCCGCCATTATGTGCGAAAAAGCAGGGAATGTAAAGGCATCTTAAAAACGGTGTAATACGTTTGTAATAGACTTCGATTATACTGTCTCCAAGAATACTGCAGAAGTATCTGCTTTGCCCTGCGCGGATCGCGCCGGAAAGCAGTCCGGGTCCTGCGGAAAGGAGGTCGCGCATATGAAAAAAGTGATCATGGCCCTCGTGCTCGTGCTGACGCTGCTCTGCGGCAGCTGCTTCGTCTGCGCCGCTTCCGACCCCGCCGTCACCGTGGTCAACCCGCAGGGCAACAGCACCGTCTACGCGGACAACATCCTGATCTCCGTCAAGGTCACGGCCACCCGCGTCCTGAAGATCACGGTCTTTGAAGAAAAACTCCTGAACGAGGACGGCAGCCTCAGCTCTCTGGACAGCCTGGAAGCGCTGGGCCAGGTCACGGCGGGCAGCCTTCGCCACGTGGTCGTCTCCCCGGCGGAGACCTTCTACAGCAACGGCAATCTCAGCTTTTACACCAAAGAACTGAAGGGCATCACCCCCGGCATCTACAAGCTGCGGGTCACCACGCTGGACGAGAACGGGCGTACCCAGTACCTGCAGGAGTGCTACGTCGTCGTGCGGCCCCCTTCCGAGGCCAAGGCGCTCAGCTTCCAGTCGGAGCAGTCCGGCGTGCTCAGCTTCCTGCAGAGCTTCCTGAAAAACATCTTCGGCAACTAAGGCAGGGAAATGTCCAGAGCCAGAAATATAGAAGCGCTGAAAAACATCCTGATAGTAGTATTGTTTCTGACAACGATACTACTATTGTATTTTTTGTGGGAAAACGTCACCATGAAGACCTTCCGCCTCTCCTCCATCCTGCCGGCGGGCAGCAGCCACAGCCTGCGGGCGGAGGACGTGACCCGGCCGGAGGAGATCGTCTTCTCCTTCGGGGCGGGCGGCGTCACGGCGGACCCGGACGTCGACGGAAGATACTGGGAGCTCTGGATGAACGCGTTCCAGAAATACTGCGGACGGGGAGAGCTCCTGGCGGAGGAGATCAGCCGCGCCCAGTTCCTGCAGCTCACGGACTACCGTGCGGTCTTCTGCCGCTTCGCGTATGACCTGCCTCTGGAGAGCTTCTGCCAGCAGCGCGGCATCAGCAACCGGGGCCTGAATCAGATCGCCTGCGTGACGGAGATGGGCTATTCGGCGGGCAGTCCGGAGAGCGTTTTCCTGTACGACGGCCGCAGCGGCAGATGCTACCGCCTGGTCTCGGAGCTTCCCGCGGAGGGCTTCGAGGAGATCATCCGCGCGGCGGAGCAGGGCGAATATCTGGTCTACTACGGCGCGGCGAGCCTCTTCGGCGCGGAGAGCAGCGCAGTGCTGCCCCTGAACTACAGCAGCACGCTGGCGGAGACGCCCTGCGGCGCGGAGCTGGGCGGCGCGGACGACGCGGAGCGGAAAGCGATCGCGGAGCAGTTCTTCGGCGCGGACTTCGGTTTCGTGCGGCGCATCGAGGAGAGCCAGGGCAGCCTGATCTACATGTACGGCTACGATCAGAAGACGCTGACCTTCGCCGCGGACGGCAGCATGGTCTACCGCGAGGCCCTGAACGGCGAGGCGGGCGCCCGCCGCGACTATTTCGAGGCGCTGCAGGACGCGCTGGACTTCATCGAGAACTACGGCGGCTGGCGGGAGGAGCAGGGCAGGCATCTGCAGCTGCGCGTCCGCGACGCCTACGAGATCGAGAGCGACCGGCAGAAGGGCTATCGCTTCGTCTTCGGCGTCGGGCTGGAAGGCGTGCCGCTCTACGGCGGGGACGGGAACCTGCTGACGGTCGAGATCTACGGCAGACAGGTCACGGCATACCGGCGCTGCCTGCCGGACGGCGATCTGGAAAAATGGAAAGAAGACAGAGAAAAAGAAGCGTTCTCCGTGGTGGGGCTCCTCAGCGAGGGCTATCCCGCCATCTACGAGGCGCTGCGCGGCGAGGCGCCGCCGCCCGTGCCGCCGGAAGGGGAGGAGGCGCCGCAGGAAGGCGCTTTCGAATGGGTGGCCGCGCGCCTGCAGAATGCGCGTCCCGGCCTGGTGAGGGACGCGGAGCGCGAAGGCAGCCTCCGGCCCGCCTGGGTCCTCTGCGTGGACGACTGTGACTTCTTCTACGATCTTTACAGCGGCGAGGCTTTCGGCGCCGTGCCGCGGCAGAAGGATTAAGGGGGCGCCATGGACTGGAAGAAAGCCAAGAACATCATCATCGCGGCGCTGCTCCTGACCAACCTCTTTCTGCTCGGGCTGAACCTCTATGCCCGCTACGAAGGGCACCAGCAGACGGCGGAGGAGCAGCGGGCCATCCAGCAGCTGCTCGAGGAGCGGGGCATCCGGCTCGGCGCTGAGCTCCCGGCGCAGGAGCGCATGGGCGCGCTGCAGGTGGAATACGTGCATCTGGACGCGACGCGCCTGGCGAAGGCGCTCCTGGAGCAGGAGAGCCTGCCCGCGGACGCCTCCGAGGCGGAGATCGAGCAGAGCTGCCGCGCGTTCCTGCGCGCGCTGGCGGGCCGGGACGAAGAGTTCCTCCTGCAGAGCGTCAGCGCGGCGGGCGCGCAGACGGAACTGCGCTTCTGCAACGCCTATCACGGCATCCCGATCGACGGGAGCTACCTCATCTGCAGCTGGGCGGACGGCCGCGTCCTCTCGCTGCAGCACAACTGGCTCCGCCCCCTCGAAGAAGGCAGCCGCATGGAGACCATGGCTGCCGCGGTGGCGCTCCTGGAATTCGCGGGCGGACAGAGCCGCGGCGCGGCGCTGGAGGTGGAAGCGGTGGAGCTGGTCTACTGGCTGGACGACAGCAGCATGGAGACCGCGGAGCTGCTCTCGGACACCGCCATGCCCGCCTGGCGCATCACCTGGGGAGACGGTCTGGTGGCGCACGTCAGCGCGTACAACGAGTGAGGCGCGACAAGGCGAAAGAAGGACGCGCGGCGCGAAGGCGCCGCGTATTTTTTAGGAAGATACACGATATGTTTTTTTCTCCGACACAAGATCAACACAATTCTCTGTCATACTTTGGTGGTAAAAAATGAAGATGCGATTTTGTTCCCTGGCCAGCGGAAGCAGCGGAAACTGCTATCTCGTGGCCACACAGCACAGCGCGATCCTGCTCGACGCGGGGATCAGCGCGAAGCGCGTCTGCGAAGGGCTGGCCCAGGCCGGCCTTCGTCCGGAAGACATGGACGCTCTGCTCTTCACACACGAGCACAGCGATCACACCAAAGGCCTGCTCCCCATCCTGCGCAAATGCCGGAACATGCAGGCTTACGCCAGCGACGGGACCCTGCGGGGCCTCCGGGGGGAAGGTCTGGCGGAGCGGTTTCGGGCCATACGGCCGGGCGCCAGCTTCCGGGTGGGAGAGATCGAAGTGCGGAGCTTTCCGCTCTCGCACGACGCGGCCGAACCGACCGGCTACAGCTTCCGGGCGGAAGGCAGGCAGATCACGGTCCTGACGGACAACGGCGCGGTCTCTCCGGAGCAGCTGGAAGAGCTGCGGAGCGCGGACCTGCTGGTGCTGGAAGCCAATCACGACGTGGATATGCTCCGCATCGGACCGTATCCGTATCCGCTGAAACGCCGCATCCTGAGCGATCGGGGGCATCTGTCCAACGAGGGGGCCGCAGAGGCGCTGGTACAGAGCCTGCTGGAGGGAACAAGACCGAAGCGCGTGCTGCTGGCGCATCTCAGCAAAGAGAACAATTTCCCCGAAATGGCCTTTCAGACCGTAAAGAACCGTCTGGAAGAAGCCGGCCTCTTCCTTGGGAGAGACCTGGAGATGGAGATCCTTTCCAGAGACTGTCCCGGCAGCGTGTACGAACTGTAGGGAAAGGAGATCGGGAAACATGGAAAACAACAACATCAGAAACGATAATATACAGGAACCGCAGAGCGCCCCGAACTTTGTCATGGTAGACACGAGCGGACAGCCGCCCGTACCGGCCTCTGCACAGGAAGCCCCGAAAGAGGCCTCCATGGAATTCGGCCCCAAACAGAGCAGCGCCCCGCAGAAGAAGCGGAGCGGAAAGGCCTGGAAGGTCCTTCTGAGCCTGCTCCTCGTCATCTGCCTGGGATTCGGCAGCGGCTATGTCGGCGCGGGTCTCGCGATGCGGCAGGCGGCGCAGGGCGCCGACGGCAGCATCCTGAGCCAGAGCGCGGAGCTCTCCGGCGTGCAGGTGATGACGGACAGCAACATCAACACGGCGGAGGCCGTGGCGGCAAAGGCCATCCCCTCGGTCGTGGGCATCAGCACACAGCGGGAAGTGAACTACTTCTCCTTCTTTGGAAACAGCACCGGCATCGCCAAGGGCGTCGGCACCGGGATCATCGTCTCGGAAGACGGCTACATCATCACCAACTCGCACGTCATCAGCGACGGCGAGGCGGATCAGATCACCGTACAGCTGACGGACGGCAGAGAGCTCTCCGGCGAGGTCATCTGGTATGACGCCAACATCGATCTCGCGATCCTCAAGATCGAGGCGGAAGGGCTCGTCCCCGCGGAGCTCGGCGATTCCGACGCGGTCAACATCGGCGCCTACGTGGTCGCCATCGGCAACCCGCTCGGCATGGCCTATGACAGAAGCGTCACGCAGGGCGTCATCAGCGGTCTCGGCCGCAGCATCCAGGCGGCAAAGGACAGCTACAGCTCGCAGGTCAACAGCATGAGCAACATGATGCAGACCGACGCGGCGATCAATTCCGGCAACAGCGGCGGGCCGCTGCTCAACAGCCGCGGACAGGTGATCGGCATCAACACGGCCATGGCGCCTTCCGCGGAGGGCATGGGCTTCGCGATCCCCATCAACACGGCCAAGAACATCCTGGAGAGCGTCATGGCGGAAGGCCATGTCACCAAGGCCTACATCGGCATCCAGGGCATGGACGTGACGGCGTATGAGCAGTACGTGCCGCAGTACAAAGCTCCTTGTGAGAACGGCGTCTACGTGCTGGAGCTCATCCCGGACGGCCCGGCGCTCGAAGCGGATCTGCGCGTTGGCGACGTCATCGTGGGTCTGGACAAAATGTCGGTCGACAGCATGTCCGGCCTCCAGAGGAGCCTCTACAATTACAAACCCGGCGACACCGTCGTCGTGAAATTCTACCGCAACGGCAGCCTCATGGAGCAGGAAGTCACCCTGCAGACCCTGCCGCAGGCGGAAACGGGCAGCAGCGACAAGGGAAGCAGAGAAGAGAACTTCTCCCGCAACGGCTCCGGCTGGCAGGGATTCTTCGGGAACTAAGCAGCCATGAACGTTCGGATCCTTTGCGTCGGCAAGCTGAAAGAGCAGTACTGGACGGAGGCCTGCGGAGAATACATCAAGCGTCTTGGACGCTACTGCAGCCTCAGCGTTACGGAAGTCAAAGAAGAGAAGGCCCCGCCGGAACTCTCCCCCGCGGAAGAGGCGAAGGTGAAGGAGAAAGAGGGCCGGGAGCTGCTGCGGCAGCTTCGGGACGGCAGCTACGTGATCGCGCTGGAGGTCGGCGGAAAGAGACTTTCCTCCGAAGGGCTGGCGGAGAAGATCGAGTGCCTGGGGCTGGCCGGCAAAAGCGAGATCTGCTTCCTCATCGGCGGCTCGCTCGGCCTATCGGACGAGGTCCGCGCCCGCGCCGACATGGCGCTCTCCTTCTCGGACATGACCTTTCCGCACCAGCTCATGCGGGTCATCCTGCTGGAGCAGATCTACCGCTCCTTCAAGATCCTGAAGCATGAGGTCTATCACAAATAATTCGTTTATCATACGTCTTTTCCGATCCTCACTCCGGAAAAGGCAAAACAGATCTTTTTCCGCTCCTCACTCCGGAAAAAGATAAGAACGCGAGGCGCCGAGACAGATCCGGCGCCTCGCGCTGTTTTGGGCGAGACGCCGAAAAAAATTCGGCGCCCCGTGCTGTTTTTTGGCGGCTTGCCTTGCCTATAAAAATAATCTATGCTAAACTTTAAATGTTGCAATTCAGCAAATTGTTTCGTTTGTTGCGAAAATGAAAGGCAGGGAGACCCCTTGAAAAAACTCGTCGAAACGGCGCGGACCTACTCGCTTCCGCTCATCATTGGCGTCGTGCTGGCGCTGATCTGGGCGAACGTCGGGCCGGAATCCTATCACACCTTTGTACACCATCCCCTTTTTGGCACCAAGAGCATCTCGGTCCATTTTCTGGTCAACGATATCTTCATGGTCTTCTTCTTCGCCACGGCCGGCGTGGAGATCGTGCACAGCCTGAGCCCCGGCGGCGCGCTGAACCCCGTGAAGAAAGCCGTCGTGCCCCTCATGTCCACGCTGGGCGGCGTGCTCGGCCCCGTGGTGGTCTTTCTTGCCCTGAACCTTGCCATCGGCAGCCCGGACTGGACCAACGGCTGGGGCATCCCCACCGCGACGGACATCGCGCTGGCCTGGCTGGTGGCCCGCGTGGTCTTCGGCAAGAATCATCCGGCGGTCAGCTTTTTGCTGCTGCTGGCGGTCGCGGATGACGGCATCGGCCTGATCATCATCGCGGTCTTCTATCCGGATCCCACGAAGCCCGTACAGCCGATCTTCCTGCTGCTGGTCCTGGCGGCCATGGTCATCGCCTTCCTCTTCAACAAGTTCAAGTTCAGAAGCATGTGGTGGTACATCCTCATCCCCGGCGTCATCTCCTGGATCGGCATGCACAGCGCAGGCCTGCATCCCGCGCTGGCGATGGTCTTCGTGGTGCCCTTCATGCCGAAAAAGATCGCGCCCGAACTCGCGCAGAAGTACCAGGCGACGCTGGTCGACTTTGAAGAAAAAGTCGGGCCCTTCGTGGACTTCGGCCTCATCTTCTTCGGTCTCGCCTGCGCCGGCGTATCCTTCGCGGGCATCAACACCCTCACCTGGATGGTCATGATCGCGCTCATGGTCGGCAAGCCCGTCGGCATCTTCCTGCTGGGCAATCTGGCCAGGCTCTTTGGCTGCCGCCTGCCGGACGGCATGGGGCAGAAAGAACTGCTGCTCGCCGGCGTGGTCGCGGGCATGGGCCTTACCGTAGCGCTCTTCATGTCCGAAAGCGCCTTTACGGATCCGGCACTCATCGGCGCCGCCAAGATGGGCGCCCTCTTCACCGCCTTTGTCAGCGTGCTGGCCATCGTGCTCGGCAAGCTCTTCGGCATCAAGAAAGTGAAATAGGAGGAAAAAAGAATGAAGTATTACATTTGCTCCTTCCGCGACACCGACAGCCTGGTGGAGACCATGCAGGAAGCCACCGAATACGATCCCGCCTCCCGCAACTTCCGCATGCACGAGGCCTTTCTGGTCCGCAGCGAGGGTCCGGACGAAAACGGAGAGCTGAACCCGGAAGAGACCATGGAGCCGGAGTTCTTCGACCGCAGGGCCGAAAACGTCTTCATCCTCGGCTTTGAAGAGGATCGTCCGGAATGGCTGGTAAAAAGCCTGGAAGAAGGAAAGCTCTACGTGGTCAGACGATAGCGCCGGGCCGCGAACACAACAGAAGAAAAGAAAAACGCTCCGCCGCAATGCGGGGCGTTTCTTGTTTCCGGGGGAGCGTCCGTGCGGCGCGGAGGCCGCGCGCCGCTACAGCAGGTAGAGCACGATCAGCGGGCAGAGCAGCGCGGTGAATACGCCGCCGAGGACCATGGCGAGGCTGGACATGGTGCCGGCCTCCTGGCTCTCCTCGAAGGCGCGGGCCGTGCCGGCGGCGTGGCTCATGGTGCCGAGCGCGAGGCCGATGGCCCGTTCGTCGCGGATCCGGCAGAGCCGCAGGAACTGCGGGCCGAAGATGGCGCCCAGATTGCCGGCGATCACCACCATGGCCATGGTCAGCGAGCCGACGCCGCCGATGGTCTCGGAGAGATTGATGGCGATGGCCGCGGTGGAGCTGCGCGGCAGCATGGAGATGAGCAGTTCTCTGTCCACGCCCATCAGCCGGCAGAGGAAGATCAGCATGGCGAGCGAAGCCACCGTCCCGATGAGGGTGGCCAGAACGAGCGGCAGCAGGTTCTTTTTCAGAAAGTCCAGATGCCGGTAGAGCGGCAGCGCCAGAACGACGGCCGTCACGGGCAGCGTGAAGCTCAGGAGCATGTTCTGCGCCTTGTATTCGGCATAGGGGACGTGCAGGAAGAGCAAAAAGAACACGACCAGCAGGGTGCTGACGAGGATGGGCTGCAGCACGGCGCGGCCGCTCTTTTTATAGAGCCAGCAGCCGAACCAGAAGCTGCCCAGCGTGAGGCAGAGGCCCCAGTAGGGGTTGCTCAGAAAGAACTCTCTCATTGCGCCTCCTTCCGGCCGTGCTTGCGGCGCAGCAGGAGCTCCGTGACCTTCGCGGTGACGTAGAGCCCGAAGAGGCTGCTGAGGATGACGGGGATCAGGATGCGCAGCAGATTGTGTCCCAGCGTGCCGAGGTGATCGATGAGCCCGACGCCCGGGACCACAAAAAAGAGCATCATATTCCGGGTGATCAGCTCGCAGAGCGCGGCGATGCTCTCCGGCCTCACCGCCTTCAGGCAGAGGAGGAGGAAGAGGATCAGCAGACCGGCCACGCTGCTCACCAGGTAGATGCCGGTAAAATGGGAGACGATCTCTCCCAGGAAGAGCATGAGCAGGATCAGAAACGCCTGGCGTATCATAAGAACGACCTAACGCGGAAGGGCCTTCCGCAGCAGATGACAGGCGTCGTCGTGCGGATGGCGCTCATAGTCGCGGTAGCCGGCGCTGTCGCGGAGCAGGGCGTCGAAATCGACCTGCGAGGCGTCGAAGTCCGGCCCGTCCTGACAGGCGAAGACCTTTTTGCCGTTCAGCAGGAGCTCGCAGCCGCCGCACATGCCCGTGCCGTCCATCATGATGGGGTTCATGGACATGATGGTCTTGATGCCGTGGCGCTTGCCCACGTGCGAGACGAATTTCATCATGACGATGGGGCCGAGCATGTAGATGCGGTCATAGCGGACGCCGGTGTCGAGCCTGTTTTCCAAAAAACGGCTCACCATGCCCTTTTGGCCATAGGAGCCGTCGTCCGTACAACAGAAAAAGTGATCGCAGGCGCTGCGGAACTGTTCCTCCAGGACCACCTGACTCTTGTTATGAAAGCCCAGCAGGAGATCCACGGCGCAGTTCTGTTCGCGCAGCGCGCGCGCGATGGGATAGCTCATGAGGGCGCCCATGCCGCCGCCGATGACGGCATAACTCAGCCCGGCCTCGATCGGCGCGGGATTGCCGAAGGGGCCGGAGATCTCCGGCAGCTCGTCGTTTTCGAAGAAACGCTCCAGGTACTGCGTGACGGGCCCCAGCGGCCGGCAGAGGAACGAGATGCTCCCCGCGGCCGGATCGAAATCCGTGAGCACGAGCGGGATGCGTTCCCCGCCTTTCTCGGCGCGGACGATGACGTACTGTCCGGCGCGCGCCGCCTTGGCGATCTCGGGCGCCTCTACGGTATACTGCAGCAGATGCGGTCCGAGCAGATCTCTTTTCAGGATGCGGAACAAAATGAAGTCTCCCTTCTCAAGTGTCCGAGCGTGAAGTTGCTTCAATTCAGTTAAAAGTATAAACAATTCTCGCGGGATTTACAATCACCGATCGTGGAAAGCGAAAAAAGTCTGATCACAAAGCTTATATTGTGGTTTGTCCGTGTTCATGATACAATATATATTCATAAAGATGGGGCTTTGCGCCCTGCCGCCGGAAAGGAGAACGAAATGCCGGAAAAGATCGTTTATCAGCAGATCCTGGATGACGCGACCCAGGTCTTCACCCACGGATACGCCTGCTCCGAGGCGGTCATCTACGCCCTGCGCAAGAACTTCGGCTGGGATCTCTCGGACGACGCCATCGCGCTCAGCAGCGGCTTCCCCTGGGGCATGGGCGGCGCGGGCTGCATCTGCGGCGCCGTCGCCGGCGGCGTCATGTGCATCGGCTACGTCTTCGGCCGCAGAAAGCCGGGCGAGCCGGTCGCGCGCTGCCATCAGCTCGCCAAGGAATACGCGGAGACGGTCAAGGGAAAGATGGGCCCGCTCTGCTGCAGCAAGTTCATCCAGGAATTCCAGGACAGGAACGACCCCGCCCGCAAGCGGAAGTGCACGGACGCCGTCATGATCTGCGCGGAGACCGCCGCCCGCATCATCGTGCGGGAGCTCGGTCTGGAAGCCGAATAAGAAAGAACGGAACGCCTTATGGCATATAAAGTCAAGCTGGATGTCTTCGAGGGGCCCTTCGACCTTCTGGTCTATCTGATCGAGAGCGCCGAGGTGAGCATCTACGACATCCCCATCGCGGAGATCACCGCC